>NZ_AP041141.1:2955000-3255000 GCF_055397545.1 Pseudoalteromonas sp. 11L1
CCGCTCGACTTGCATGTGTTAGGCCTGCCGCCAGCGTTCAATCTGAGCCATGATCAAACTCTTCAATTAAAAAGTTTTATGTCTTTCGACAGCTCAATGAATTCTGAATTTATTTAATATCTTTCGATATTGAATTGACTGTGCTGAATAATTACCGAAGTAACTATTCTGTTGGTCACTCAGTTTCAATTGAGACTCTAAATTTTTTGCCTCACTTAGTAAACTAAGCTTGGCTGTTAGAACTCAATCTGTACGAGTGCCCACACAGATGATTGCTTTATATTGTTAAAGAACGTTGCGATTAAAGCGTTAAACTTTATCTCGCTAGGGCTGCGCATATTACGCTTTCCTATTTTTTTGTCAACACTTAATTTTGCTAAACTTGAAAGTTTTCAGAACTAAGTTTTACTTAACTCACTGAGTAGTTCGTGCCCCGCTATGCGTTGGCGTTCCCCGTCTCAGTGGGGTCGCATTATAGGGCGAATCAATTTTAACGCAAGCGTTTTTAAATGCTTTTTTGCATTTAATTTTTACCCCAAAGATACCCCACCCAGAAACACAAGATACCCACAAAACCCTGTGGATAACTCATTTTTTTGCGCTGTTTACTAAACTATTTACCTTGCTTGTGGTAAGTTGCGGCGCATATTTACAACTCGTTCACTAGGCAACACACATGACAGATATAATAAATAGTATAAGTGGTCTCTTATGGGGTCATATTTTAGTGTACTTATTAATAGCCGCTGGGCTATTTTTTACCATACGTCTTGGTTTCATCCAATTTGTACAATTCCCACACATGATTAAAGTCATGTTTCAAAGTCGCCAAGGGTCAGATGGCGGTATTTCCTCTTTTCAAGCTTTCTGTACTTCTTTAGCAGCCCGTGTTGGTACCGGTAATATGGCAGGTGTTGCAGTCGCACTTTATTTAGGTGGTGCTGGTGCTATTTTTTGGATGTGGTTAATTGCTTTGATCGGTATGGCCACTAGTTTTGCAGAAAGCACATTGGCTCAAGCTTACAAAATACGCGATGAAGAAGGCAACTTCCGTGGAGGCCCTGCTTATTATATGGAATACGGACTTGGTAAGCGCTGGATGGGCATCGTGTTCTCACTATGTTTAATTTTAGCCTTTGGATTAGTTTTTAATGCGGTACAGTCAAACTCTATCGCTGCAGCTTTTGAAGTCGCCTTTGGTATTCCTAACTATATAGTAGGTATTGCACTTGTAATTGGTTCAGGCATCATCATATTTGGTGGCCTAAAAACAATTTCACGATTTGCTGAATTAGCAGTGCCATTTATGGCCGCTGCCTACTTAATTGTTGCACTATATATATGTGCTGTAAATTACACTGAGTTGCCTGATGTGTTTATGCATGTAATTAGAAGTGCTTTTGGTCTTGAACAAGCTGGCGCTGGTGCAATTGGTTATGGTGTAATGCAAGCAATGATCCAAGGGATCAAGCGCGGGTTATTCTCAAACGAAGCGGGTATGGGTAGCGCAGCTAACGCTGCAGCAACTGCAACTCCTAACCCACCTCACCCTGCATCACAAGGTTATGTACAAATGCTAGGTGTCTTTGTAGATACCATTATAATTTGTACAGCTACCGCTGCTCTTATTTTATTATCAGAACAGTTAGTACCAGGCTCTGATGTAACGGGTATAGCACTTACACAAGCAGCGCTTGAGGAGCATGTTGGTAGCTGGGGTGCAATATTTGTTGCCGTCGCTATTTTGTTTTTTGCTTTTACATCAATTGTAGCTAACTATTCTTATGCAGAAACGAACTTATTGTTTTTAGAGCATAACCATGCATCTGGCATGCTGATCTTCAGATTATTAGTGTTAGGTATGGTGATGTTTGGTGCCCTTGGTGAATTACCATTAGTGTGGACTCTAGCTGATGTGTCTATGGGCCTAATGGCGATTGTAAACGTAATCGCGCTATTTATGCTCTCAGGAGTTGTGGTATGGCTTGCCAAAGATTACAACGCTCAACGACGTGCTGGAAAGTTACCGACGTTTGATCCAAGTAAAAACAACAAGCTTAATAAAACTATTCCGAAAGGTATTTGGCACAAATAACTTTAAAGAGATTTAAGTTAAAACCCGAAACGGCAATGGCCATTTCGGGTTTTTTTATTGTCTAGTACCAATTCACTTAATTAAGTAACCTATATTGAGCTAGATAAACCTGTTAATGGCAAAGCAAGAATTTCGATGTTTAGTTGTCCTATATGAGAAATTTTTAACTCAACTAGCGTCTGGTTTAGCCCCGTAAAATGATTATGTATTATTGCGGATTGGTATTATATTACTAATAGTAGTACCCACCTAGTGAGACCCAATCAAACACATTAGCATCATCAAGCTTCTCATATCCCTTATAAGCGATTAGTTAAACAGTTTACATCAACGCTCTTAATACATTTTGTGGCATTGTAATGGTGTTAATAGAAATAAGCTTATGCCGACTTTCGCTTATGTATCAAACGAAGCACAGCCACCACTTCCATTTAAGATCCTTGTACCACTGCTTTTATATAAATAGCTTAATATTAGTACTCTATTGTGAGGCATGAAAATCTTATCGATAGCAAAACTTAAATTTAGTATTTTGTTCTAAATGAGAGGTTTTTTCCGTAGCTAGCGTCAGGTTTGAGCTATAAAAATGATCAGTGGTAATATATTCATGGGATAAGCTTTTGAAAAATGTGAGACTTAAAGATCTCAAACAAACGAAATAATTTAGTGTAAGGAATAAGATACTAGTTTGATAATGCGATTTTATAATTAATGGTTTAATCGAATGATAGTTAAACTAGAATAAACAAGGAAAGTATAAAGTGGTGCCCGAGGCCGGACTTGAACCGGCACGACTTGTTAGTCGAGGGATTTTAAATCCCTTGTGTCTACCAATTCCACCACTCGGGCATCGAGTTTGCTAATTAAAGCGTGTGGAGTAATTATTTGGAGGCGGAACCCGGAGTCGAACCGGGGTAAACGGATTTGCAATCCGGTGCATGGCCACTCTGCCATTCCGCCTAAACATATCAAATAATTTGGAGCGGCACACGAGGCTCGAACTCGTGACCTCGACCTTGGCAAGGTCGCGCTCTACCAACTGAGCTAGTGCCGCATCATATTAATTCTAAATATTTTTTATAAGTTACATATTGGTGTATGCAACCAAACCACAAAGTGGTGCCCGAGGCCGGACTTGAACCGGCACGACTTGTTAGTCGAGGGATTTTAAATCCCTTGTGTCTACCAATTCCACCACTCGGGCATCGAGTTTGCTATTTAAAGCAAGTGGATAAAACTAATATGGAGCGGCACACGAGGCTCGAACTCGTGACCTCGACCTTGGCAAGGTCGCGCTCTACCAACTGAGCTAGTGCCGCATCATATTAATTCTAAATAATTTTTATAAGTTACATATTGGTGTATATAACCAAACCACAAAGTGGTGCCCGAGGCCGGACTTGAACCGGCACGACTTGTTAGTCGAGGGATTTTAAATCCCTTGTGTCTACCAATTCCACCACTCGGGCATCGAGTTTGCTAATTAAAGCGTGTGGAGTGTTTATTGGAGGCGGAACCCGGAGTCGAACCGGGGTAAACGGATTTGCAATCCGGTGCATGGCCACTCTGCCATTCCGCCTCAATACTAGGTTAGCTTTAAGATAAACTGGAGCGGCACACGAGGCTCGAACTCGTGACCTCGACCTTGGCAAGGTCGCGCTCTACCAACTGAGCTAGTGCCGCTTTATGTTTATCTAGGGGGCTATGCCCTCTCAACACGGACGCATTCTACAGAGATTATTAAACGCGTCAACACAAAAAATGCTACTTTTGAACTGTTTGATTATTTTTTATCTAAAATGGTGCGTTATTAGACGTTTACAATCAATTTTTGGTCAATTCTCCCCATGCTGCAACTAAATATTGCACCATAGAACTAAGCGTTAAAAATGTGGCTATATAAAGCAAGCCATAACTTAAATACATCATCCAGCTATCGTACTGCCAAATTAAACCGATAATGGCTAACATTTGAGCTGCGGTTTTTAACTTACCCATATCGGATACAGCTACGTTACCGCGTTTCCCCTGTTCAGCCATCCATTCGCGTAGCGCCGATATAACAATTTCACGGCTAATAATAATAAGCGCGGGAATAGTCATATACAAAGATTGGTAATGCTCAGATAATGCAACCAAGGCAGCACACACCATTACTTTATCAGCAACCGGGTCTAAAAATGCACCAAAAGGCGTTGATTGCTCAAGTTTACGGGCTAAATAGCCATCAAGTATATCTGTGATCGAAGCCAGCCAAAAAATAAAGGCAGCAACAAAGAACGCCCATGAATAAGGCATATAAAATATCACCAAAAAAATGGGGATAAGAAAGAGTCTAAACGTTGTGAGTGTGTTTGGAATATTCCACATAACTACTTGGATATGTCTTTTTTTCTATATTCGCACATAGGGCTAGCCCTTGTCATGCAAATGGTTAAATATCTTCTCAGCCATGTCAGGACTGATCCCAGGAACTTTCTTTAGCTGTTCTATATTAGCAGCTTTTACACCTTGCATGCCCCCTAAATATTTTAATAATGTTTGTCGACGCTTTGAACCTACGCCATCTATTTCCTCTAATAATGACTGAGTGCGTTGTTTTTGCCGCTTATTACGGTGCCCTGCAATTGCAAAACGATGGGATTCATCGCGTATATGCTGGATCAAATGAAGCGCTGGTGCATCAGAATCCATAGGAATTGTTTTACGCCCGCCATCTATAAGCAAGGTTTCAAGACCCGGCTTACGGCTAGTGCCTTTTGCAACACCGACTAATAGCGGCATTTTTGAATGCGGCCAGTTTTCGAAATATTGCTCTGCTCTACCTAATTGACCTTTACCACCATCGATAAAAATAACATCGGGAATTTTCTCCTCATCAACCAACTTGTTGTAACGTTTGTTTAGTGCAAATTCCATAGCGGCGTAATCATCACCACCGGTAATACCGGTCACGTTATAACGACGATACTCTTTATTGTTAGGGCCTTGAGAATCAAATACAACACAACTGGCCACTGTGTTTTCACCCATGGTGTGACTGATATCAAAACATTCCATGCGATTAATATCATCAAGACGCAAAGTAGCCTTTAATTGCGCATAACGCTTGTTTATCGAGTCTTGAGTGCTTTGCTTAACCGTAATGCTATTTAATGCATTTTTATTCGCTAACTGTAAGTACTGTGCTCGCTCACCACGGGTAACCACTTTAAGCGATACTTTACGTTCACTAATTTGGGTCAAGGCTTCACCTAGTGCATCACTTTCTTCTATTTCAAATGGTAAAATGATTTCTTTAGCAATGCGCCCTGTCGCACCTGGAGCTAAATAATACTGGCCTAAGAAAGAGGTTAAAATTTCTTGCTCTTGTGAGTCTTTAGGCACCTTTGGAAAATAAGTTTTACTACCCAGCACTTTATGATCGCGAATCATTAATAGATGAATCCCATTTAAACCGTTTAAATGGGCAAAGCCGACCACATCCATTTCCGCAAAATTGCCAGAGATAGATTGCTGCTCCTGCATTTTACGCAGCAACATAATTTGGTCGCGAACTTTAGCTGCAAGTTCAAAATTAAGCTGCTCACTGGCTTTTTCCATTTTAGCAATGAGATCGGCTATTACTTCATGAGATTTACCAGTTAAAAACTTGCGGACATAATCAACTTGCTGCGCGTATTCATCTTCAGAGACTTTATTAACACACGGCGCAGAACAACGTTTTAATTGATACTGTAAGCAAGGGCGACTACGCGCACGGTAGTAGGCATCTTCGCATTGACGTACCGGAAATATTTTTTGCATTAAGCGTAAGCTTTCAGAAACCGCCCCCGCGCTTGGAAACGGACCAAAATATTCACCTTTTACTTTTCTGCTACCACGATGAAAGGCTAAGCGAGGATGCTTATGATTTGTGAGCAGTATATAAGGGTACGACTTATCATCACGTAACAGAATATTATAACGTGGCTGATATTTTTTAATGAGGTTGTTTTCGAGCAGTAAAGCTTCTGTCTCTGTATTAGTAAGCGTGACTTCAATATTACAAATATTACTTACTAAAACACGGGTTTTACTATCGGTTATATTACTACGAAAGTAACTACTTACCCGCTTTTTTAAACTTTTAGCTTTACCGACATAGATAACTTGGTTGTCATTATCGAGCATGCGATAAACGCCAGGCTCACTCGATAATGTTTTTAAAAACTGGACATGATCAAATTCAGACATATATACCGACTAGTAAGAGATATCTATATCAATCATTTTGTAACGTATGGCTAAATGAGTAAGCTCTACATCGCCTCCTACGTTAAGCTTTTCAAACATGCGATAGCGATAACTGTTTACTGTTTTAGAACTTAAATTTAAGCGATCAGCAATATCCTGTGCTTTTTCACCTTTGGTGATCATCAGCATAATTTGTAGTTCACGCTCGGATAGGCTTTGAAATGGGTTTTCATCGGTACGCCCGGTTACCTGCGCAAGTGCAATCTGTTGCGCTATTTCTGGAGCAATATAGCGTTGTCCTGCATGCACACAGCGTATAGCGCGAACCATTTCATCAGATCCAGCACCTTTGGTTAAAAAGCCATGAGCACCAATTTGCATGACCTTACTTGGAAATGGGTCTTCGCAATTAACAGTAAGCACAATAATTTTTACATCAGGGCAGTAACGGCAAATCTTTTTAGTTGCCTCAAGCCCACCCATACCAGGCATGTTCATATCCATTAACACTATATTTGGCGCATGCTGACGACAAAACTGCACAGCCTCTTCGCCTGTTTTAGCTTCACCTATTACTTTAAAACCACGTATATCATCAAGAATACGTCTGATCCCTGTGCGCACAAGTTCATGGTCATCAACTAAAAGTACGTTAATCAATGGAACACCCTCACTAGCCTAATAAGATGCAAGTTAACAAATTTAATATTCAACATTAGCATAGATACGACGAAACCATAACAAATATTATGCTTTCGCCATCGGTCTTCATGACCGATATGATTAAAAGCGTATTTACCTATAGCAGGTAAATACGCCCCAATGATTTATGCTGACGCTTTTTCACTAAAACGGTCTACCCATAAAGCAATAATACCATCGCCAGTTACATTACACGCAGTGCCGAAGCTATCTTGCGCTAGGTAAAGTGCAATCATTAGTGCCACCGCACCTTCGTTGAAACCAAGCATGCTAGTTAATAAACCTAACGCCGACATTACTGCACCACCTGGTGCACCTGGCGCTGCAATCATCACTACACCTAACATCATAATGAATGGCAACATAGCCATTAATGAAGGTACTTCCATGCTAGGCGATAAAAACATCACAGCCATAGCACAGGTAACTATTGTAATTGTTGAACCTGACAAATGAATAGTGGCGCATAATGGCACGGTAAAGTTAGCTACATCCTCTTTAACGTTATTGGCTTTACTTGATTGCAAAGATACTGGAATGGTTGCCGCACTCGACATGGTTCCTAATGCAGTAAAATACGCAGGTAACATATTTTTAATTAGCTCAATAGGATTACGCTTAAGTAATAGGCCTGAGGTAATGTATAAAACACTCAACCATAACCAATGCATCACTAATGCAGCAATGAGTACAACACCAAATGCTTGTAATGTATCAACAACGGTGCCTGCTACAGTCATTTCCGCAAATACACCCGCAATATAGAACGGTAATGCCGGAATAATTACTTTTGAAAGTAAACCATCAATAATATCGCGCCCCTGATCCGACACAGTTTTTAATGTGTCTAAGCCAAGCTGGCTCATACCAATACCAAATACAAAGGCTGTGACTAAAGCAGTCATTACACCCATTAACGGTGGAATTTCTAAGTCAATGAAGCTACCTACTTCGGTCACGGCTTCAGCTTCAAATGAAATCCCGCCGCTTAAAAACGGAATAACCGCTGTCACTAATAAAAACGCTAAAGTACCAGCTATAATTGTTGAGCCATATGCAAAACCCACCGTTTTCCCCAGTAGGTGCCCTGACCCTTTCGGAAGCCCGGCAATCCCTGAGGCAATAAAAAATAAAATAATCAGTGGAATTGTAAAACTAATAAGCTGGCCGATAAGCTCTTTTACTGTGTATAAAAGCTCAACGCCAGTTAAGGGAATGTAGAGCCCGACTAAAATACCGGCCACAATACCGGCAATTAATTTTAAGATTAACTTCATGGTGATTACTTTATTGAATTTAGATAATGTGTTTTTACCATGTTTTGAATAGTTTGTGTCAATAAACTGTTCAACCACAGTTCATTTGCACAATTAACCAACAAAATATAAGTGAGTAGTATTGATTTGTTTAAATAACGACTACATAAACAAAGGATAAAGTACAAAGTTAAAAACGAACAAATGATTTCAAGTTCGCCTTTTTAATAACTAAAAAATTAACAGATTGAGTTTTTAGTTCAATCCGTTATAAGCGTAATTAATATATGTTATAGCCAAAGCTTACTTTAACTTTTTTTATCTCACAGTAAAGTAGGCTTATAAAGTTAACAGAATAGCTGTTAACGTGTTGATCAGATTGTACCTAAAGGAACATTATGTCTACTATTTTTGAAGATAACTCACTAAGCATCGGTAACACACCGTTGGTAAAACTTAACCGTGTTACAGGTGGGAATGTATACGCTAAAGTTGAATCACGTAATCCTAGCTTTAGTATAAAATGCCGTATTGGTGCATCAATGATTTGGGAAGCTGAAAAATCAGGTCAACTAACCAAAGATAAAGAGCTTATAGAGCCAACATCAGGCAATACGGGTATTGCATTGGCATTTGTAGCGGCTTCTCGCGGTTACAAACTAACGCTTACAATGCCAAACACCATGAGCTTAGAACGTCGTAAACTATTAAAGGCACTCGGTGCTAACCTAGTTCTCACAGATGGCGCTAAGGGTATGAATGGCGCTATTGCTAAAGCCAAAGAAATTCAGTCAGCAGACCCAGATAAGTTTATTTTGCTACAACAGTTCGAAAATCCGGCAAACCCAAAAATTCACTTTGAAACAACGGGTCCGGAAATCTTTAATGCACTCGATGGCGAAATCGATTTCTTTGTTGCAGGTGTTGGTACTGGCGGTACGATTACAGGCGTAAGTCGTTATCTTAAAAAAGAACAAGGCTTAAATGTAAAATCAATAGCTGTAGAGCCAAGCCATTCGCCAGTTATTAGCCAAACACTTGCTGGTGAAGAAGTAAAACCAGGGCCACATAAGATACAAGGCATTGGCGCAGGCTTTATTCCTGGGAATCTAGACTTATCAATTATTGATGGCGTAGAGCAAGTGTCTAATGAAGAATGTATCGCAATGTGTCATGAGCTAATGAAAAAAGAAGGGATCTTAGTCGGTATTTCTTCGGGTGCAGCTGTGGTTGCAGCAAAACGAATTGCTGAACGTCCTGAAAACGCAGATAAAAATATTGTGGTTATTTTACCAAGCGCTACAGAACGCTACTTATCAAGCCCAATGTTTGATGAAGAGTTTTCTGAGCAAGAGCTTGTTCAGTAATCGAACGACCTTATTAAAAAAGGATGTTTTTTAACATCCTTTTTTATTGCTTTTTTAATAAGTTGGCAACTATTCGGTGCTATCCTCTTTACATCTTCTCCATTCCATCACACACTTTATGTATGAGTAATCAACCTGACCAAATATGAAAACAATTTTAACTTCTTTTGTGCTCATTTTTAGTATTTTGATCGTCGGCTGTAATGAAAATACTAAACCTAAAGAACAGTACATCGACAACGATCGTCCAGGCGATACCGCCACGGTGTATTTTGATGCACTTTATAATCAGCATAATTTGCAAAAAGCCGGTAATTTTGCAACACCTAAACTAGCTCGTATAATGAAGTCATACGGCACAGCAAAACAATTTGCCCGTAGTCTTATTAATTTACAGTACGATGAAGTAGTGATTGAAATTGATATGTCAAATTCAAGCCTTCGAGAACAATACGGCAATCAGGCTAAAATAAATATTGTATTTACTGGTTATTTTAACGGTAAAAAAATTGATGATTTTCGCAGCATCGAAATGCTAAAAATAAAAGGTAAGTGGTACGTAGATAAAATCATCGCCGATCCCTACGGACGCTGATCAGCGTTTAATCTCATAAATATATAAATACACTAAGAAGCCTTAAATTATAAATTTAAGGCTTCTTAGTGCTTGAGTAGAATGTTAGATCTCTTCAGGTTTAAAGTTATCTACCGCAATAGCCTGCATTCGTAATTTGTTAGCATGATGCATAGCTTCAGCATCTAACTTAGTAACTAACTCATGCTCAAGAGCGTAATCAATAGCTTGTCCAATATCAAAAGATGCAGGTACCTTACCTTTTCGTTGCCACTGTTTTAACTGTTTAAATTGATTTTGCATATCGTGCATCGCTAAAAAAGCATTTTCCATCACCCCTGTGCCTGCATTCTCATCGACGTAACACAAATGTGTAAGTCTATTTCTAAACACGCCTGGTTGCGTCATATGCTCACAAATACGTTGTGAAGTTGCATCACTTGGTTTGTGATAATGATTGCCTAACGGAAACACAATGCGTTTAAGAGCAAAGTTAACCACCGGGTTAGAGAAATTTTTAAAGAAGCCGTCAAATGCTTGACCTATTTCATATAATGACGTCTCTATTGCATACTTAACAAAAGGTAAATCAGCTTGTTGACGCCCTTCATCTTCAAAACGTTTTAACACGGTAGAAGCAATATACAAATGACTTAATACATCGCCTAAACGTGCCGATATCATTTCTTTGCGTTTAAGTTCACCACCTAACATCAACATTGCAACATCTGTTGTAAACGCAAGTCCTCGGCTCATTCTCCCTAATTGTTTATAGTAAGCCGCGGTTTCTCCGCATACAGGTGCTTTGGCAAAATGGCTGCAAGTTAAGCCATGTATTAAAGCCATACTTGCATTGCTGATGGCAAATACAATGTGGTTCATTAGTAGGCCATCAAATTGCTCTAGTGCGGCGTCATCATCTTCCATTGCTGCCGCTTCCATTTCTTTTAATACAAACGGATGGCAACGAGTAGCACCTTGGCCAAATATCATTAAATTACGGGTAAGAATATTAGCACCCTCAACCGTAATCGAAACTGGAATACCCATATAGCCATGTGCTAAATAGTTATTAGGCCCAACCTGAATCCCTTTACCTGCATGAATGTCCATTGCATCATTCATAACCGTTCGACCCATTTCGGTCATATGGTATTTTGCAATAGCAGTCACTACCGATGGGCTTAGTTTTAAATCAATAGCGCCAGCTGTCATTAACCTGCACGATTCCAGCGCGTAAGTTAAACCACCAATACGTGCTAACCCTTCTTGAACCCCTTCAAATTGACCAATTGACACACCAAATTGTTGGCGAACAACAGAGTAAGCCGAAGTCATTTTAGCCGCTAAATGCCCTGTTGCAGTACTTAATGCCGGTAACGAAATACCACGCCCTGCACTTAAACACTCAACCAACATGCGCCAACCGCGCCCTGCCCCTTGCTGACCACCTATAATCCAATCAAGCGGAATAAATACATCTTTACCGTACGTTGTGCCATTCATAAACGCCATATTTAGGGGGTAATGCCGCTCGCCAGTTTTAACACCCGGGTGATCGGTTGGTATTAGTGCACACGTAATACCCAGCTCTTTTTCATCACCTAACAACCCATCTGGATCGTACATTTTAAATGCAAGCCCTAACACAGTCGCAACTGGCGCAAGTGTGATATAGCGTTTTGACCAATTTAAACGCAGCCCCAACACTTCCTTACCATCATGCTCGCCTTTGCACACCACACCAGAATCAGGAATACTGCCAGCATCTGAGCCAGCCTCAGGGCCCGTTAATGCAAAACAAGGCACATCGTCGCCTTTTGCAAGGCTAGGTAGCCAGCGCTCTTGTTGCTCAGTTGTTCCGTAGTGCAGTAATAATTCACCAGGACCTAAGCTATTGGGTACCATGACCGTCACGGCGGCTGTTAAGCTTTTAGTCGCTATTTTTGACACTATGGTGGAATTGGCAATAGCAGAGAATTCAAGACCCCCAAATTTTTCTGGGATGATCATTGCAAAAAACCCTTCGGTTTTTAAAAAGTCCCAAACCTCTTTGGGTAAGTCTTTATCTTTCTGTACTATTTTATAGTCATCAAGCATAGCTAATAACGCTTCAACCTGATTTTCAATAAATGCAGTTTCTTTTTCACTTAACTGCGGACGCGGATAGTTGTGTAATTTTTGCCAATCAGGATCACCACTAAATAGCTCGCCATCCCACCAAACATCGCCCGCTTCCATGGCTTCTCGCTCTGTTTGCGATAATGGCGGTAATACTTTTTTAAACATTTTAAAAGTAGGTCGGGTAATTAAATTAAGGCGGATATCTTTAATCGCAAATACCACGATCACCACAACCAGTAATATAATAAATACTGACATAAGCACATTCCTTTACAGTTATAAAAACATTGATTTAATTATGACCGATCTTAATTTAAATACAATGGGGTGTCAGAGGGGGCCACGAAATGCTGAGCCGATTCCGTTACAATTAAAATATAGCTATTAGTAGAGTTACATATTTATTACACACAGCAAAAAGCCCACAAAATGTGGGCTTTTTACTACTTAACTGGTTTTAATTTATGCGATTAACGCTCAATTAAAACTGAAAACGCATGTTAGCAAAGTAAGCATCGTAATCTGAGTCATCTGCGTTGTTGCCGTAACCCACTTTTAAACCAATGTTTTTATTGATGAAGTGTTGAGCACCAAAGCTGTAGTTGTCTTCTTTATCGTAAGATGCAAATACAGAAGTCGCTTTAGAGAAGTAGTAGTTTGTTTCTACGTTCCATTGGTCATCTGCTTCGTCAAGGCTTACAAATGTACCTTCTACTGTTAAGTAGTTACCTTGTTGTAAATCAACAAAGTATTTAGCAGCTACTGAACGAGAATCAAAATCATCGTCTGATTCAACAGTGATACCTACGTAATCTGTATCGTTTAGCATGTGGTTGTATGCTAAAGAAAAGAATGTAACGTTATCACCATCTTTTTGATCAACAAATCTTACTTTTGCAAGTAAATCTGGGTTAAAGAAATAACCAGCAGAAAGTGTATATAACTCGTTGTTAGAGTTGTAATCAGCATTTTGGTAAGACGCACCAACCACAAAATCTTCAACGAAGTATTCACCACCAATAGCAGTCACATCGCCAAAATCGTCATCAGCGTAGCTACCAAATACGTTGCTTTGCTTGTTGATGTATTCGAATTGGTCGTATGGACCTAGTGTGCTTTTAGGAGAGAAGTAGTAAGTTGAGTCCACGCTGATCGTATCGTTGTTATCAATCTCTGCGTAGCTTAAGTTACTGATTGATTGATAGCTATCTGCAGCGTGTGCAGCACTTGATAATAAAAGACCTGAAATAATAATTGCTAACTTTTTCATAATGAAACATCCCTATGTACATTGTTTTTGTACTTTAACTACATTGCTAAAGTGGGGGTATGCTAACGCCGCGAAACTGAACGAAAACTGAATCAAGCAATTGTATTTGTTAGGGAATTTGTAAGAAAGTGTTGGAGTAATTTATGTTAAAGTAATCGCAACAAGCTGTAAACAATTACTTTAATTTTACACCGATTTTTGTTTGTTTCTATAATGAATACTGGCTGATTATTCGATAAACATCATTTATATTATCGCCAGCTTTAAAGTCCTTGCTGATAGGCGTTGGATCAGATCCAACCCAAATTTTCAGCTCTGCATCTAAATCAAAGTGCCCCGCACTTTCTTTGCTGAACTTAGTTATCTTAGAGTAAGCAATACTGATCATTTCCATTTTAGAACCAGTCACGCCTTGTTTATCTAATAAAATTAGCCGCTTATTTGTAAAGATAAACATATCACGAACTACTTTATACGCCTTTTCAACTCGCTCACCCTCGATAAGTGTATTGGCCAATACCTTCTCTAAATCGGCATCATCCACTTCACTGGCGTTCCCCATTAAACCACTAAATAATCCCATTATAATTTCTCCTGTTTAAATATTTGATTTTCTAGAGTATGACCATTTACTAACTGTCTATATTGCCAGTTATGTTGGCGACAAGATTGCAATAGCGCTATGTCAAGTGACTCGCTCGTTGGTTGATACTCAATCACATACTCTTTATGTTGGCTCATATAAACACGGCTTACACCATCAAGTGCTTGGAGTTGTTGCTCCACATTTTGATATGCTTCACTGAGCATTAAAGTGTAAAAATGCTTATCGGTATTCGCCGCTTTAGTTTGGTGCTCGCTTAATATACCTTTATCTAAATGTAGTACTTGAGAACATAATCGTTCGAGTTCAGTTAAATCATGAGAGCTTAAAATAAACGTCGCTTGAGACGATAGCTCAGACACCAGCTCCCTGACTTCTCTGGCATGAATCGGATCAAGTCCTGCTGTGGCCTCATCTAACATCACAATTTGCGGTGAACCAATTAATGCTTGTGCTATGGTTACGCGCTTGCGCATACCGTGAGATAAGTCCCCTGCGCGGTTTTTTGCAACCTCGCTAAGACCCACTAAATCTAATACTCGAAGTGCCTCTATTTGGCTTTGCTTGGTGCTCATACCTTGTAGCTTGGCATAAAAGCTAAGTTGTTTATCTATATTAAAACGCGGATCTAGCTGTGCATCTTGTGGTAACGCACTCACTTTATTAAATAAAGCCGCGCTACCTGGTTTATGGCCGAGTATTTCAAGCTCACCCATGCTAGGTGCGATATAGCCACACAACAAACTAAATAAAGTGGTTTTCCCTGCGCCATTAGGGCCAACTAATGCAACTGGCGCGCCTTTTTGAATCTCAAAATTCACATTATCAAGAGCCAGTTTTGAGCCGTATGATTTACTTAAATTACGCCCTGTTATTAATGATTTCATAATGAGCTCCTTGCAAAAATACGTTGAGCAACTGCAAGTAACACCGCTGTTTGCACAAGTGGAATAGCTAATGCGCTCAATAACGGTAAGTTTTGTCCAGCTAATAACTCTATTTGCACACCAGGGAATAAATAATCAAGCATACTTAATGCGGGTATTTGCCACTCCAGTAATCCAACAATAATGCCGCCGGCTGTGAAATATAAAATAGCTAATACAATAGATAAGCGAGATGAGCTCGCAAAAGTATTAATTAAGCTCATTAAGGCTACAAACGGCGTAAAAGTAACAATGAGTATTAAAAATATTGAAACAGCACGACCAAGGCCACCAGCAAGTAAGCTCGGCTCGCGAAACCCGAGCACCGCCAATGTCGCTATAAGCGTGATGCCAACTAAACAGGTTAGTACCGCTAACTGCCCTAAAAATCGTCCAAAGAGTATTTCAAAGCGAGTTGAGCGTAATGATAAAAACCTTAGCGTACCGCGCTCTCTGTCACCGACGGTTTGATCACTACAAATAAATAAGCTAAAAACAGGAAAACTATACAAAGCAATAAGCCAATACATAGCAAATTCGGCTTCAGGCCAATCAAGTAACTTACTTAATCCAATAGAGCCGGAAATATCACGGGCTATTTGTTCAAAATCTGGCGAGCTGATTATGCCTACAGCTTGGCCTATGGGGTAACGTAAAATAACAAGCCACACTAGCGCAAAAGCCGCCAGTGCAATAAGTCCTCGTTTAGTTAAAAACATACGTACCAGCTCAAAACCCGCGATTTGGGTTAAGCGCCCTACGTTAATAGGTGATGGTGTTGCCATTGACTATCCTTAATGACGTTGTTCATACTTTAAAATAAGCGTTATTTAACAACACTAAGTGTAAACACGTTGAATTGCTAGCAAAAAAAAGCCTACTCAGAGGTAGGCTTTGTAACAAATAATGTAATTTAACCAATTAATAATTATAAATGTTGCTCATAAATTACTAATGCTTGCTGTAAGTCGGCAATTAAATCTTCAACATCTTCCAAACCAATATGCAAACGAATAACAGGTCCATGCTCCCACCCTGTTTGCGAGCGCAGCCCTTTCATTGATAAGTTTGCCGTTACTAAGCTCTCGAAGCCCCCCCACGAAAAGCCCATTTTGAAATGTTGTAAGCTATCTAAAAAAGCATCTATGGCGTGTTGATTACCCGCTTTCATTACAAACGAAAATAAACCATTACTGCCGTCAAAATCGCGCTTGAAAAATTCATGGCCTGGGCATGTTGTAAACGCAGGATGGCGAATATGATCAACCAACGCATGTTGCTCAAGCCATTTTGCTACTTCTAGCGCGGCTTTTTCATGCTGATTTAATCGCACTGCCATGGTACGCAAGCCTCGTAGTGCTAAATACGCATCATCTGCACTGGTGCATTGCCCGAGTAAATAAGAGTGTTCACGAAGTGTTGGCCAATACTTTTTATTAGCTACAGCAACGCCCATCATCACATCAGAGTGGCCAACAATATATTTGGTGGCGGCTTGAATACTAATATCAACACCATGTTCAAGCGGACGATAATGCAAGCCATTGCCATAGGTGTTATCAAGCACCGTCATTACATTATGATCGTTTGCCACTTTTACCATGGCGGGAACGTCTTGAACTTCCATGGTAATTGAACCCGGAGACTCTAAAAACAACATTTTGGTATTGTCTTGAATGTACTCTTTTATGTCTGCGCCAATCATGGGCGGATAATAGGTCGTACTAATACCCAACCCAGCTAATATCTTGTCGCAAAAATCACGGGTTGGCTCGTAAACAGTGTCCACTATTAAAATATGATCACCAGACTTTAAAAACGATAACAGAGTTTGGCTTATCGCTGCCGCGCCACATGGGTATAACGCACAGCCCTCACCGCCTTCGAGTTCGGTAATTGCCTCTTGCAGAGCAAAATGAGTGGTCGTCCCTCTGCGGCCATAAAACAAGGTTTTGTCGCCACGTGTTTTAGCCGCTTCTTTAAGCTCACTCACAGAATCAAACACAATCGTTGAAGCGCGCTGTATCACTGGATTAACTACGCCATGGGTGTACGCTTTTTTGCGCCCTGATGACACTAATTGGGTATTTTTATTTTTGCTCGACATGATTCATCCTTCTATCTGAGTACGCCAATATTCAATTAAATAACGCGAAATCGAATCAGCTCTAGGTAGCTTTAAATGCTCCCCCTCGTGTTGCCAATCTTTAAATTGCGCAAGTTCTTGGCGAGAAAACCATCGTGCATCTTCAAGTTCATCTTGCTCTGTGCTTATTTCATCACTGCTTGCTGTGGCAATAAAACCAAGCATGATCGATGAAGGAAACGGCCAAGGTTGAGAAGCAATATACTCTGCTTTCTCCACGGTAATACCCGCTTCCTCTTTTACTTCTCGGATCACGGTTTGTTCAAGGGTTTCACCTGGATCGACAAACCCGGCAAGTGAGGAATACAAACCTTTAGGCCAAGTTGCTTGGCGACCCAATAAGCAGCGTTCAACCCCATCAGAAAATGTTTTAGTTACTACCATAATAACGGCTGGATCAGTACGCGGAAAAGTTTGGTGCATACAGGCTGCGTTGTCGCATAAACGTGAATGCCCCCCTTCAACTAAGTGATTTTTGGTACCACAGCGACCACAAAAACTATGAGTGGCATGCCAGTAACACAACCCACGAGCAAGCGCTGCATTTGAGCCATCTTCAAGTGCTACTTGAGTACCATATTGACGAATATCTGCAAACTTGGCATCACCAACAATCGTTGCTAATAACGACTCTTCGAGTTCAGTTACGTCTAGCGCAAATACGGCATTATCCTGTTTATTTGATCCTAAAAGAATAGCCTGCGTTAAATCTAAATGCGCCACTTGTTGGTAAGCTAAATACACCACCTCAGGGCTACTGTTAGCAAATAAGGTGTGATTGCCTTTAACTAAAAGCCATAAACTGTCTGCTGTTTTTTTTGCGTCTACCCAAGTAGGATCTTTGCGCGCATTTGAGCCTCTGTCTAATGGCATATTACTGTAGTTAAGCATGTAATTCCTTGATACTAATTGAATCTTAAAATTACCATACTCATCCACTAAACCCAATTTATTATCGCCATAAAAAAAGCCTAAATTAGGCTTAATTAATCTATGCACCCGTTGTATTAAATACTCTCATGATCAACGCAAACATTCTGCTCAAAAATAAATCAAAAATACAATACTTATACTTTTTAAAGTAGTAGCTGTTTGTCAATTAAATGAAATTGCTCGGCACTTTGCTTAAGTACCTCTGCGGTTAATTTATCAGCACCGTATACATCACACGGAACATTATATTGATTTTTTAAATGCCCAAGTAATAATGCAAAGTCACCGTCACCCGAGAGTAAAATAACCTTATCAAGCTGCTTCCCCTGCTCTAGCATATCTATGGTTATACCCACATCCCAATCGCCTTTGGCACTGCCGTCACGGCGTTGAATAAAGGGTTTTAGTTTTACTTCAAAGCCAATAGCGCGCAAAATATTTTGAAACTGATTTTGCTTTTCATCACCTCGGTATATTGCATAAGCGAACGCACATTCTATATCGTATTGTTGCTCCATCATTCGCCAAAAGGCATTGTAATCAAAGTTTTTACCGTAGCTTTCGCGACAGGTGTAATAAATATTTTGTACATCGACAAAAATACCTACACGAGGTTTACTGGTTTGTTGTGAGGTCATTATTATGTCCCAATGAGTAATACTTGCAATTGCGTGTTAAGTAACCTAAATTAGTTACCAAACCCAATGTAACCAAATACGGTTACATTTAACAATGTAACCAAATTTAGTTACATATAAATAATCTATTTGGATTTTTATGATTGGTGTGATCAGCGGCGATATTATTAAATCGCAAAAAATACCTAAACAACAATACGATGCCATGCTTTACCAGCTAGAGCAAAGTTTACGTGCAAATTGCAATAAAACAACATCTTGGGATATTTACCGTGGGGATGCATTTCAACTGCAACTCGATAAAAGTGAACAGTTAGTTACCACCGCTATACTCATTTACCTACAGCTAAAATCTGCCGGCTATGAACTACGCCAAAGTATGGCATTGGGGCACATAGATAACCCGGGTAAGAGTATAAAAACCGCTACAGGCTCTGCGTTTACTCTCTCTGGTCATGAGCTAGATAAAATGACAAACCAGCGTTTTACATTTGCTATTGCAGGTCAACCGGTTGATGAGAGCTTCAAGTTAAACCTAGCGTTTGTCGATGTATTACTGTGTAAAATAACCCAAAAACAAGCAAATGCTTTGTATGTATATTTAACCCATGCAAATAACAACCATGCAGCTTTAGCTAAAGAGCTCAACACCAGCCGAGAAAACGTTACTAAGCTGCTTAATCTTGCTAACTATCAGCTGATAGAACGATTTATTTTACATGCACAACAACATCTTAAAAGCATACAGCAAGGACATGACTAATGGAATTTTCACTATTACTCGTTGCACTGATTATTGGCCACTTACTCGCTGATTTTTATTGGCAACCCATGAGCTGGGTAAACGACAGAAACACCCGTCATTTTAAAGCAAAAAAACTTTACTACCATGTATTGGTTCACGGAATTACCAGTGCAATCGTAGTGGCACTTTGGGAATATAGTTTTGGCTGGCAACAACTAAGCAGCGTATTACTGGCGACCAGCATTGTTATGATCAGTCACTACTTTATTGATATTGCGAAATCGTATTCAAATAAAGGCGTAGTGCCTTTTTTATTAGACCAAATTGCACATATCACTGTCATTATTGCGATAAGTATTTGGCTAACTGACAATCAGCAATTTGCTGACAATGTGATGGCGTTATTGTGCAACGATAAAGTGCTGTGGGTTATAGCTGGTTACCTTATTATTTTAAGTCCCAGTGCGGTATTTATAAGAATGATGTTAGAGCGTTTAACTAATCACTTTTCTAGTGATGGTAGCCTCCCCTTAGCAGGACAAAGTATTGGTATGCTTGAAAGAGTACTTATGCTGACATTTATTTTATTAGATCAGTTTGCAGGGCTTGGGTTTTTAATTGCCGCTAAATCGGTGTTTAGATTTGGCGACTTAAGTGCCAGCAAAGATAAACAACTCACTGAATATGTAATGCTAGGAACGTTACTGAGCGTCAGTGTTACTTTATTTGTAGGATTAGTAGTTAATTATTTAATCGGTTAGTAAAGCTTTAAAATAGGCATTAAAAAACGCGCTACCAGTAAAAGTAAGCGCGTTTTTTATTAAAGCGAACTAAACCTAATTAGTCGTTATTTGCTGGACGACGACGGCGTTGACCACTGCCCCCAACCGATTGACGCTTTGCCCATGGGTTTTGTGCATTATCATCGGTTTTAGCTGCTGGCTTTTTAGAGCCACCACGACGTGGGCCTGTACCATTGCCACCATTGTTAGGCTTTTTGCTGTTAGGTTTGCTGCTATCTGATTTAGGCTTATTAAATGGTTGTTTTTTCTTTGGCTTTTTTGCCGGTAACGGGCGTGCATCGAGTGCGCGCTCTGCAACAGGGTTAGCCGGTTCAAAACCTTCTTCTTCAGCACGTGGAATTAGCTCGCCAATAAAGCGCTCAATGCCATATAAATCTACTGCATCGTCAACCGTTACAAACGAAATAGCATGCCCTGATGCCCCCGCACGACCAGTTCGGCCAATACGGTGAACATAATCTTCATATACATTAGGTAAGTCGTAGTTTACAACATGCGGTAATTCAACAATGTCTAAACCACGTGCAACAATATCGGTTGCCACTAATACGCGCACTTCACCACTTTTAAAGCCCTCTAATGCTTTAACACGCGCGCCCTGAGATTTATTGCCATGGATTGCGGCGCCAGCAATATCATCGCGTTCAAGTTGCTTAACTAAACGATTAGCACCGTGTTTAGTACGACTAAATACCAGTACTTGTTGCCAATCGTTGCTACGAATTAAATGGCTTAATAGGGCCGTTTTACGTGCTTTGTCTACTGCGTATACGCTTTGCGTGACACTTTTTGCGGTGGTGTTTTTAGCTGCAACAGAAATTTCAACGGGGTCGTTAATTAACCCTTTTGCCAGCGCGCGAATATCATCCGAAAACGTGGCTGAGAACATTAAGTTTTGACGCTTTTCAGGCATTTTTGCAATCAGGCGCTTAATGTCATGGATAAAGCCCATGTCTAACATACGGTCGGCTTCATCTAAAACCAGTACTTCAACGCTATCAAATTTAACCGCGTTTTGATTATGTAAATCAATTAAACGCCCTGGTGTGGCCACTAAAATATCAACCCCTTTGCGCAGGCGCTGCATTTGTGGGTTAATTTTAACACCACCGTAAACAACAAACGAACTCACGTTTGAATGCTTAGCGTATTCCTCAACGTTTTCGCTCACTTGCAAGGCAAGCTCACGGGTTGGCGTTAAAATAAGCGCACGGACATGATTACTTTTTGCTTTAGTGCCCGACGATAAACGCTCAATCAGTGGCAAAGTAAAACCAGCAGTTTTACCGGTACCAGTTTGCGCTGCAGCCATTACATCGCGACGTGCAATAATTGCTGGGATAGCTTGAGCCTGAATAGGCGTTGGCGTTTCATAGCCCTTTTCTAAAACCGCATTAACTAAAGACTGTGATAAACCTAAACCATCAAAACTCATATAAACTCTCTATTTCAAATTAGGCCAAAGTGGCCAGTTGCGCGCATTATACCTTTAGTGGCTCAGAATGCATGCCATTATTTACTTTGTGCCAAATCAATAAACACAAATACTAAAAAAGCGGCTAAACAGCCGCTTTTTATTTACCTGAGCATTACAAATGCTAAAAGATTATTTTACACCTAACTCACGTAAACGCTCTTGTAAGTAGCTATCTGCTGTGTAGCGATCAGATAACACCACATCTGGACGAGGGTGTAAAAACAATGGTAATGAAATACGTGATTTGGTTGTTGCTTTACCCGATGGATTAATTACACGGTGGATCGTTGATGGGAAGTAGCCACCCGATGCTTCTTGTAACATGTCACCAATATTAATAATTAGACTACCAAAATCACATGGCACGTCTAACCAACCACCATCGGTTTTTTGTACTTGTAAGCCTGGCTCATTTGACGCTGGTAATACGGTTAATAAGTTAATATCACCGTGCGCAGCAGCACGAATAGCACCAGGCTCTTCATCACCTGTCATTGGCGGGTAATGTAAAATACGTAACAACGTTTGCTCAGACTGGGCAATCATATCTTTTAAATCAATAGAGAACTTAGCACGCACTTCTTCAGGCGCTTCAGCCTGCACCCAGCTTAATAATGTTGCCGCAAATTCATTAGCTAAACGGTAGTACTCACGCACATCAGCTTCTAATTGTGCAGGAACACGGCCTTTAGGGTAAACATGAAAGTACTCTTTAATGTCTTTTACCGTATGGCCTTTAGCTACTTCTGATACCGACGGTGGAAAATAACCATCTTGCGTTTCTTTTGAAAATAAAAACTCATGCTTTTGCTCTGAGTTAAAAAAGTCTTGCCAATTTTTATAAATAGACTCAACTAAAGATTGCGGAATAGGATGGTTTTTTAATACGCCAAAACCAGTATTTCTCAACGATTCAACAAATTGCGCAGCCGCATCGTCCGCTTTATAATCAACTGTAGGTAATTGCATGGTACATTCCAGTAAGTAGGTTGTTAGAAGCCATTTACTAATTCGCTTAAGCCACAGGTCTACACGAAATTAGTATTACATTCAAATATAGCTTAACTACTTAATTCAAGTAATAAAGGCTGCATTTTTATGCTGTGCGAGGATAGACAAACCCCCTTGAAATTATAAGGACATATGTCCGCTCTCAATAAGCAAGCCTTCTCTGCCTTGATCAAGATCAAAATAACGCTTGTATTGAATTTTCACCCCATCGTACCAATCTATTCCTTATCAGCATCACACACTATATCAACTTGTTAAGGCTCTCTACATGCGACAAAAAGTTTCTTTTAAAAGCGGTGAATTAGAACTCGCTGGACAACTTGAACAGCCCTCTGGTGAAGTGAAATTTTATGCCTTATTTGCTCACTGTTTTACCTGCTCTAAAGATGTAGCGGCTGCAACACGAATAAGTCGCGCGCTCACTCAGCAAGGCATTGCTGTATTACGCTTTGATTTTACAGGGCTTGGTAATAGCGATGGTGACTTTGCCAACAGTAACTTTTCATCAAACATTCAAGACTTAGTGGCCGCAGCCAATCACTTAAGAACACACTTTAAAGCACCTCAGTTATTGATAGGCCACAGCTTAGGTGGTGCTGCGGTGCTTGCAGCAGCAGAGCACATACCCGAGGTATCAGCTATTACGACTATAGGCGCGCCATCAGATGCCCAGCATGTTACTCATAACTTTGCTGCTCATTTAGATGAAATAAACCAATCGGGTGAAGCAAAAGTGTGTTTAGCTGGGCGGGAATTTACGATTAAAAAGCAATTTATAGATGACATCGCCAAATACGATAACAGCCATATAGGCAAGCTTAAGCGTGCTTTGTTAGTTATGCACTCTCCTATTGATGCCACCGTGAATATTAGTGAAGCCGAAAAAATTTACGCAGCTGCTAAGCATCCAAAAAGCTTTATAAGTTTAGATAATGCCGATCACTTAATCAGTAATAAAGAAGACGCTAACTACGCAGCCGATGTCATTGCTACGTGGGCTAATCGCTATGTTGAATACGATTACTCGAAATAGCCGACAAATGTCCTGTGCATAAAACGCTACATAATAGCCCGCTGATGGTTAGTAAATTAGTGGAGTAATAAAAACAAAAAAACGCAGCAAACGCTTCGCTATAGGTCCTGTGTATTTCAATAAAGCTAACTTAACTTGAGGTAAAGCATTAGAGGCTAATTTTTTAATAACTCCATTGCAACTAAATACCGCAATGAAAATAATCTAGAAACTTAAACTTTGAATAAAATATAGAGGGTTGGATAACAAATATATTTTAGTAGACTGTGAAAAATCACATAATCAAGGATAGGTATGAGTGAAAATACTCACTATGCACGCAATAACTTTTCAATTTGCGAAGTTACAAACAAAACAGGTATTGAATTAACTCTTTCTGAGTTAAAAAATTGAGTTAGCTATGCTAATTACCCCGCAAGCATTAACAACTTTATTAATATATTGCACAATTCTACTAACACAGATAAAAATAAAAAATAGTATCTGTTATGAAACTATACGGCTTCATTAATTCAATTAATTTTGAGGCAACACGAACATTTTTAATTCGCCAAGCGCGCAAAGTAATTAACCTTATTGGTTCTATGTATTTGACCCCACAAAAACTATAAGTGTGCTGAATTTGGCGATGCTACCTATTATAACTGATATGGAATTATAGGGTTTGGCAAAAGTTTTTTAGTGTGGGTACTGATAGAAAAATAGATACTGTTGTTCATGAGTGTAGTCACGTAGACTGGACTTCTGAAAATAAAGTGCGGGCAGCTCAATGAAAACTTTAGTAAATATTATTTTCCTTTTAATTTGTTACTCTACTTTTGCTAACTCTGAAGAAATTATCGAAAGCCCTATTGCAGCATCCTCTTATACATTTTGTCACCTAGATGCTAAATGTATAACTAGTATAAGGTTGACAAATACTTCGCCTTATCAAGTTAAGTTAAGCTCTCTGGCTTTCAATGAACAAGGTATCGACTTAAACTCAATGTTCATATACGAAGTGGATGAATACTTCTCAATAAGAGCAGAGAACCCAGGTGCAAAAGTCCCCGAACAACCAATACAAGGGCGTCGACGTGATCACAAAAAATTATCTTCTATAGAGTTCGAACCGCTTGAAGTAAAGTTTATTGAACTAAAAGGCATGGAAGAAAGGTTTGCTTTAAACCCTGAAAAGAAATACTTAGTAAGTACAATTACACCGTTCGTCAACTTGTACATTAACGGTAAATTTGCTGATATTATTACCATAAGAACAAAATATTCACTCTTAGCTATTCCTACAGAAGATATGGAAATAAAGGAACGGCCAACAAAACAGTTTGCTACACCAAAAGGGTAATCAGCGCTAGCTTATATACTTTATTTAGCGAGTATGAAATAAGTTATGATGATAGTGACAATAAATCTCACTAAACTCATCATATCTTTTTAAAATGCAGTACGAGCAGCCCAATGAAAAAAATTATTATCACTATAGTTTGTTTAATAAGTTACTCTTCTCTTGTTAAGGCTGAAGAAGTTACAGAAAGCCCTATCGCGACCTCCTCTTTCACTTTTTGTCATATAGATACTAAGTGTACAACGAATATCAGATTAGCTAACACAACACCATATAAAGTTAAGCTAAGCTCTCTCGCTTTTAATAAGCAAGGAATCGATTTAAACTCGATGTATGTATTTGAAGAAGATAGGTATTACGATTTAAAAGAGAATAACTTAGATACAGGTATGTCAGAGCAACCCATACAGGGACGCAGACGCGCTTACAAGCAATTGTCATCATTAGAATTCGAGCCCCTAGAAGTCAAATTTATTGAACTAAAAGGCATAGAAAAGAGGTTTGCATTAGATCCAGGTAAGAGGTATCTGGTGGGGACACTTACCCCATTTGTAAACTTGTACATTAATGGTAAATTTGCCGATATCATCACAATTAGAACAAACTATTCACTTTTAACAATTCCTACAGAAGATATGGAAATAAAGGAACAGCCAATAAAGCAGTTTGCTACGCCCCAAGGGTAACCTGCAATAAATATACATGCTTTGTTTGATCGCACTAAAAATTCTGCGTCAGCTTAAACCTTTATATATCAAGCCAGCATAATGTTGGCTTGAAATATATCTTAGCTAATTATCTAAAAACGCCGCTACCTCTTTGCTCATTCTATCCACCAGCCATTTAGGCCCGCCATCGTACATATCGTTATGACGTGATTTTTCTATCAACGTTTGCGTAACAGGATAAACGGTTAACTCTTGGTCGGTTAAAAGCACGTTTGCATCGGCTGGATAATCACTACCGCGCAGTGTGAGCACGCGTGTGTTTTTATTGCGTGGCAATAACATGCGGCGGTGATCGAGCGTAATTAATTGGCTTACTTCACTTGGATAAATAGCTGCATACAAGGCTGAAATATCTCCACCATTTGAGTGACCAAATAAAGTGAGTTTTGTAAAATCATACTCAGGGTATTTAACACTTAGCTCATTAACTAAAAATTTGAGGGTTATAACACCCCGGTGCCAATTTTCCATACGAGTAGTTAGGTATGGCTGCGCACGATTAAGTGCAGGGTCACTTTTAAGTTCATGTGCTACCGCAATGCTTAAATAGCCTTGCGCATTAAATAACTTACTCGCAAAGGTGTATTCATCGTGGCTAATGCCATACCCTGCATTTACAAATACCACTGGGCATTTTAATTGCGCGCTGCACTTAAGGTGGTTAGCTGGTAGGGTAATATTTACAGGTATAGAGCGATTACGACTTTCATCAATGATTGCATCGTCTTGGGCATAACTTGATGATGCAAATAGCGTAGAACTTAAAGTCAGTGCACTTAACATTAAACGCTTTTTTATAATTTTTAACATGCATTCCCTTGTATTACTTATACATTTTTAACTAACATTAATTTTTATTATAAAGGTTAGCGCGCGCCTTTGCTAATTTGTGCGATAATAGCGATTATTGTTTTACTATTATCGCAAAAGAATCCATTCATGAAATCATATAGCAGCATTGAACAACGCATCGACATTCTCCAAAGCAGAATTGAAGCCTACCAAGAAGAAATTAAAGTGTTACAAGCCGAGCCGAAAAGTAACAACGAACGGATTATTTTTAAGTTCATTGAAACCGGCAGTACAGGTAAAACCAAAGACTTTGTGAGAGAGCTGGGAATTAAATCACCGCGTGATAGCTTATATTCATCAGGTGATGTAACTAAACTGATTAAAGATGGCGCTGATGATATTTCGCCTGAGCTACTGAGCATAGCCCGCGCACTTGCTAGTGCACGTAACAAAAATGGCCCTGCTTGCTAATAGTAAATATAAGTATTAGCCGTAAGCTCTTGCGGCTAATCAACCAGCTCGATATCAAGTCCAGCTAATAAGTTTAACGCTTCAAGCCGTTCAAACTTTGCATTACTCACATCATTGCTTGTTATATCAATATTAAATTGCGTTGCGCCAACAAAGTTTGCTTTCCTCAAATTAGTTTGATGAAACAGGCTGTCTCTAAAGTCAGTATCCGAGAAGTTGCTTTGAGCTAAGTTAGCGTGCCTAAAATCGACATCTTTGGCAAAACAGTTCGTCATTGTTAAGGCTTTTAACTGTAATTCAAAAAACGAACTATGGCTCAGCTCACACTGTTTAAAACTCACCGGTGACGTTAGCGCTAATTGTGGCCAATTTACTTGTCCCCACATTATGCTATTGAGTTTACAATTTGCAAAGCTCACCCCTTCTAGTGAGCTGTAATTCCAATTAAGCTCAGTCAAATTACAGTTAATAAATTCACACTCTATAAACCGACAGGCACTAAACTGGCTGTGACTAAAATCGCAATCAATAAACTGACATTGTTCAAACTCAATATCGCTAAAGCGCTTTGCATTTGCTGTAAAGTTTGAAAATGACTGATCAAAATAATGACTATCTTTAAATAACTCGCTCATAAAAATAAAGCACCTAAATTGGGTTATGCCAAACAAAAAACCCCTTAGGTACGAAGCCTAAGGGGTTTTGATCTAACTAAACACTAGCTTTATTCTGCGCTTGGTAATTCTTTCTCAACTACACTAATAGCAAGCTCTGTCAGCGAATCGCTATTTGCTTTGCTAGGCGCATCGGTTAATAAACACGATGCTTGTGTGGTTTTAGGGAAAGCAATAACGTCACGAATGTTATCAGTACCACATAACAACATAACTAAACGGTCTAAACCGAACGCTAAACCTGCATGCGGCGGTGTGCCGTATTTAAGTGCATCAAGTAAGAAACCAAATTTATCTTGCTGCTCTTGCGCTTCAATACCTAAAATTCTAAATGCTGCTTCTTGCATATCTGCATTGTGAATACGTACCGAGCCACCGCCCACTTCGTAGCCGTTTAATACCATATCGTAAGCATCTGAAATAGCCGCTGCTGGGTTTGCTTCAAGCTCACTGGCACTAATATCTTTTGGTGCAGTAAATGGATGGTGTACAGCGTGTAGTGTGCCTTCGTCATCTTCTTCAAACATTGGGAAGTCAACAACCCAAAGTGGTGCCCAGCTATCTAAATTAGTGATTTCTAAATCAATACCAATTTTTAAACGAAGTGCGCCCATGGCTTCATTTACGGTGTTGCGTTTATCCGCACCAAATAAAATGATATCGCCTGTTTGTGCATTAGTACGTTCAAGTAACTGCGTGATCACATCTTCATTTAAGAATTTAGCGATTGGCGATTGCACGCCCTCAACGCCTGCATCACGGTCATTTACTTTCATCCATGCTAAACCTTTAGCACCGTAAATACCGATAAACTTAGTGTAATCATCTAGTTGCTTACGAGAAAGTGATGCGCCACCTGGTACCGTTAGTACTGCAACACGGCCTTTTTCATCGTTTGCTGGGCCTGAGAATACTTTAAATTCTACGTCTTTTACTAAATCGGCTACATCAATAAGCTTCATTGGGTTACGTAAGTCTGGCTTATCAGAACCATATAGGCTCATTGCCTCAGAGTAAGGCATAATTGGGAAATCACCTAAATCAACATTTAGTAATGACTGCCACATTTCACGGATCATTTTCTCTGTCATACCACGTACTTGATCAGAGCTCATGAACGAGGTTTCTAAATCTATTTGAGTAAATTCAGGTTGACGGTCAGCACGTAAGTCTTCATCACGGAAGCATTTAACAATTTGGTAGTAACGGTCAAAACCCGACATCATCAACAATTGCTTAAACAACTGTGGCGACTGTGGTAATGCGTAAAAGCTACCTTTATGAACACGACTCGGTACTAAGTAATCGCGAGCACCTTCAGGCGTTGCTTTAGTTAGCACTGGCGTTTCGATATCTAAAAAGCCATTTTCATCTAAAAAGCGACGTACAAAGCTGCTTGCTTTAGCACGTAATTTAATGCGGTCGCTCATTTCTAAACGACGTAAATCTAAGTAACGGTATTTTAAACGACGCTCTTCTGAGTTCACTTGGTTAAAATCAAGTGGCATAGGCTCAGAGCGGTTAATAATAGTTAAACCCGTGCCTAAAATTTCTACTTCGCCGGTTGCCATGTCTTTATTTACTTGGCTATCTGGGCGAGCGCGTACAATCCCTTTTAACTGAACACAAAATTCTTGACGAAGTTTGTTAGCTGTTTCCATTAGTCCTTCAACTTCCGGATCGAATACAACTTGTACTAAACCTTCTCTATCACGTAAATCGACAAAGATAAGTCCGCCAAGGTCACGTCGTTTGTTGATCCAGCCACATAGTTCAACTTCCTGATCTACGTGAGTTTTATTTAGCTGTCCGCAGTATATAGAGCGCATAGTTTTCCTGTCAGATAAAAGGCATATAGCGGTTAAACACTGTTGTTTTAAAAGTTTTTATAAACACCAAAATGAAAATAAAACCGCTAGCAATTCAAAATAATCAAATTAAGCCCTGCATTATACCCAAGTCGGTTGAAGATGCTAGGGCGTGTTTACCTTTCGGGGTTGAATTTACAGCGCACCGTTTTGTTATTTGTTACACTACCGGCACTTTATAACAAGGCTTTTGTTTGTATGCTATATATTGGATGCCCGCAGTGGTCGAGCAACGCATGGAAAGGAAACTTATTTTCACGCCAGTGTAAAAATGCCGATATGCTTAGCGAATATGCGCAGCATTTTAATTCGGTAGAAGGTAATACTAGCTTTTACGCCGACCCCTCACCTGACACTGTATTACGATGGGCTGCCAGTGTACCTGATGAGTTTAAATTTACCTTTAAATTTCATCGGCGCTTTAGTCACGAACTCCAACTTACTAACGTGCAACATGAGCTAACTAATTGGCTTAATTTATTCGCCCCGCTATTTGAAAAAACAGGGCAAATAATGCTGCAATTACCTAAAGCGTTTGCCCCACAGCATTTAGCGAAGCTTGCCGCTTTTATTGAGTTACTTCCTAAAGAGCTAAACTATGGGGTTGAGGTACGCCACCCTGATTTTTTCAAAAAAGGTGAGGCCGAAATCGCGCTTAATCAGCTTTTAATGGCACACAATATAAACCGCATTGCAATGGATACCCGCGCATTATTTGCGGTTAAACCCACAACCGAAGCACTCATAGATGCACAACAAAAAAAGCCTTATTTACCAGTGCACGCTATTGCTACGGGCTCGCAGCCTATGGCGCGCTTCGTTATTGCTGATTTAGAAAACGATTATAAGACCTTTTATCAGCCTTGGCTTAGCAAAGTAACCCAGTGGCTCGATGAGGGCAAAAGCCCCTATGTGTTTTTTCATACCGCTGATAACCGCGAAGCGCCCTTACTGGCTCGCCAGTTTTGCCAAGATTTGGGGTATAATCACAATGTACTCAATCCATTTAGTGGCGAAAAAGAAGCCCACCAGCAAGCACTTTTTTAAAAATAAATTCAAAATACAGAGACAATAATGAGTGAATACGCACGTTACTTTACCGGCTACCCTGCCAATATCGTTGAGCAAGTATTAGGACTAATAAAAGCAGGAAAGGTAAGTGAGTATTTACTTAAAAAGTACCCGCAGGCGCATCGTATTACCAGTGATAAGTTACTGTATAGCTACGCCACTGAGCTTAAAAAGCAGTATTTAAAAAACGCCCCGCCATTTGGCCGCGCTGCGTTTAAAAAACAAGGTGATATGGTTACCAATGCGCTCGGTACCCACACGTACCGTATGCAAGGTAAAACCCGCAAGCACGATTTAGCAATAAACAGCGATTTACTGCGCGCGCCAGAGCCATTATTAAAAGCGTTAGTGGTGCACGAACTCGCGCATTTTAAAGAAAAGGACCATAACAAAGGCTTTTATAAACTGTGCTGCCATATGGAGCCGCAGTACCATCAGCTAGAGCTGGATTTACGGATTTTTTGTGTGGCTATTGCGATAGGTGAAAATCCGTATAATTGAGCGGTCAGCAGTCAGCAGTCAGCAGTCAGCAGTCAGCAGTCAGCAGTCAGCAGTCAGCCAAAATTCAATGACACACGAGTTCATAATGAAAGCCCTCGTTAATAAAAAACGCGATACTAAATCGCGTTTTTTATAATTTACTGATAGCTACAAACTGACAGCTCAAAAGCTCGTTGGGTTTCGTTTCACTCAACCCAACCTACGTAAAAACGTTAAAGCCCTAATTCGGCCATAAAGTCGTCGTCGCTATCATCTTGCTTTGGCTGTTTTGCTTTTTCCTTATCCGCTTTTTGCTTGGCTTCGTTTGCGATAATGTCGTCTGGGTCTATGGCTTCTACAATGTCAAAATCGTGAAGTTTAATAAACTCTGTTTTATCCATCGCCAACTCTAAATAGAAGATATTTTGGTTGCGAGTGGTAAACGTTACACGGCGTGCTTGCGGACGATCCATAGTGGTATCAACCGATATTTGCACTTGCTTGTTAATAGCCATCATTTTTGGCTGATTTTGGGTAATAGAGGTATGTAGCTGTTCACGCACTTTTGACGTGAAGTCGCCCACTATTTGGTTCATCAACTCACCCATCACGTTTGAAACGTCATCAGATAAGTGACTATGCGCGATCTCCTCTTCTGGCATGCCCATATTACGCATGTAATCGCCATAAATTTCCATCGCAGCTTGCGCCGTAAAGTTGGTAACGACTAAACCGGTAAAGCCCCCATCAAATAAAACAAAACAGCCTATGTCTGGTCGCATACAAGTACGAGTAATTTTTTGTACCATGGCTGAATAGCTGATCTCGTTGCCGCTGGCTGATGAAAGTACACCCGTTACTGAGTGGCATAATGTTGCTAATATATCGTCGGTGCTAATAACTTTACTTTTGCTCATTTAATAATCTCTTTTATACTTATTCTTCATAATTCTAGTCAAGCTACTGAATTTATCACTGACTATCCAGTATAAAATGTTAAAATAGCACTATTATTTTCAAAGAGACTGCCTTCGTGAGTATAAAAGACAGTATTTATGCCTCTGAGCAACAAGTAAAAGACTTTAGTTTTGATCAAAATGTGGTTGAAGTATTTCCCGACATGATCCAACGCTCGGTACCCGGTTACGCCACCATAGTCAGTACTATGGGGAAATTAGCCGGTGAGTATGCTCAGCCAAATTCAAATTTGTATGACCTAGGCTGCTCGTTAGGGGCGGTTACCCTAAGTATGCGCCGTAATATTCAAACGGATAGCTGCCACATTATTGCTGTAGATAACTCACAAGCCATGGTGGAGCGTTGTAAGGTACATTTACAAGGGTTTAGATCTGATGTTCCTGTAACTGTAACTTTAGGTGATATTAACGAGCTCGATATTCAAAATGCATCGGTAGTGGCGATGAATTTCACCCTGCAGTTTATTCCACCAGCGCAGCGCAAAGCGGTACTTGAAAAAATATACGCTAATTTAAAGCCCGGTGGCGTTTTGCTACTAAGTGAAAAAATTAAAGCCGAAAACGAGCAATGCGATAACCTATTGATTGACTTGCACCACGACTTTAAGCGTCATAATGGCTACTCTGAGCTTGAAATAAGCCAAAAGCGTACCGCCATTGAAAACGTAATGCGCCCCGATACACTTAGCACACATACACAACGTTTAAGCGACATTGGTTTTAGCCAAACGCAAGTGTGGTATCAATGTTTTAATTTTTGCTCAATGGTAGCAATTAAATAATTTAGAGAGTGACACATGTCTGCATGGTTTAACCAATTTTACGCTGCAATTGCACAAAGCCCACTTAGCCACTGGCTAGAAACCTTGCCCGCGCAATTAAAGCATTGGCAACAAGAGGCTAGCCATGGCGATTTGCCTCAATGGCAAAAAGTACTAAAAAACTTACCTGAGGTATCAACAAACCACGTTGATATTGTCAGCAAAGTAGCAATAGGCGCGCCTGGCGAAATGACTGAAGGCGAGCAAAAACAAACCACGCATTTATTAAAACGGATGATGCCTTGGCGTAAAGGCCCATTTAATGTGCACGGTATCGACATTAATACAGAATGGCGCAGTGACTGGAAATGGGATCGACTCCTACCGCATATTGAGCCATTAAAAGGCCGTACTGTATTAGATATTGGTTGTGGCTCGGGTTATCACCTATGGCGTATGCGCGGTGAAGGTGCTCAGTTTGTGGTAGGTATTGATCCATCTGACTTATTTTTATGCCAATTTCAGGCTATTAAACACTTTAACCCAGATCAAAACGTGCATTTATTACCATTAGGTGTAGAAGCCCTACCAGAACTTAAAGCATTTGATACGGTATTTTCGATGGGAGTACTTTATCACCGTCGCTCACCTATCGACTTTTTAGCGCAATTAAAAGCACAGCTTCGCCCAGGCGGTGAGCTGGTGCTTGAAACCTTAGTTATTGAAGGCGATGAAAACACCGTACTGGTTCCGACCGACCGCTACGCGAAAATGCGTAATGTATGGTTTATTCCAAGCACTGCTGCATTAAAACTGTGGATGGAACGTGTTGGCTTTAAAGATGTGCAAATTAAAGATTGTGCTATTACAACGCTCGACGAGCAGCGTAAAACTGACTGGATGGAAAACGAATCCTTAGTTGACTTTTTAGACCCCAATGACACCAGTAAAACCATTGAAGGTTACCCTGCTCCACTTAGAGCAATACTTACAGCTAAAGCCTAACTTGCAGTATTAAGTTTTATTTTCATATTAAAAAGCGCCATTGGGTGCTTTTTTTGTTTACTAATACAGCAACTACCGGACAAGTGTCCTTGTCTTTAAAATCAAATCTAGATTTCAACTAGCCGCGCACCTGCAATTGTTGTAAAATACGCGCGTTTCTAAGTAAGCATCAAAACAACTATTTTGAGGAAAACCTGTGAGCGAACAAAAACAGTCTCTAAGCTATAAAGACGCGGGCGTAGATATCGACGCTGGTAATGCACTTGTTGAGCGTATTAAAGGCGTAGTTAAAAAAACTCGTCGTCCTGAAGTGATGGGCGGAATTGGTGGTTTTGGCGCACTTTGCGAAATTCCTGAAGGTTATAAGCAACCTGTACTTGTAGCAGGCACTGATGGTGTTGGCACTAAGTTACGTTTAGCAATTGATCTTAAAAAGCACGATACCGTAGGTATCGACTTAGTTGCGATGTGTGTAAATGATTTAATAGTACAAGGCGCTGAACCCCTGTTTTTTCTAGATTACTATGCAACGGGTAAACTAGATATAGACACAGCAGCCGACGTAGTAACCGGTATTGGTAAAGGTTGTGAAATTTCAGGTTGTGCCCTAATTGGTGGCGAAACAGCTGAAATGCCAGGTATGTATGATGGTGAAGACTACGACATGGCAGGCTTTTGTACCGGTGTGGTAGAAAAATCAAAAATTATTGATGGCACTAAAGTAGCCGCAGGCGATCAGCTAATTGCGCTTGCTTCTAGTGGTCCACACTCAAACGGTTTCTCACTAATTCGTAAAGTATTAGAAGTGTCTAACGCTGATACTAACCAAGTGATTGATGGCAAAACCTTAGGTGAACACCTTTTAGAACCAACACGCATTTACGTTAAGCCATTACTTGAGTTGTTTAAGCAAGTAGATGTGCATGCGCTTTCGCATATTACTGGTGGCGGTTTTTGGGAAAATATCCCTCGTGTATTACCTGAATCTGCTAAAGCGGTTGTTAAAGGTGATAGCTGGCAGTGGCCTACTGTATTTAGTTGGTTGCAAGAAAATGGCAATATTACCACTCACGAAATGTACCGCACATTTAACTGTGGCGTAGGTATGGTGTTAGTAGTACCTGCTGATCAACTTGATAACAGTTTAAACATTTTAAAAGATCTTGGCGAAAACGCATGGCACCTTGGTGAGATTCAAGATGCGGTTGCTGGCGAAGAGCAAGTTGAAATTGTAGGTGGTGCTGCGTAATGGCACCCACTCGTCTAGTAGTTTTGATCTCAGGCAGTGGCTCAAATTTACAAGCCATTATTGATGCCTGTGAAAGCGGCGAGATAAACGCTCATATTGCGGCTGTTATTAGTAATAAAGCAGACGCATATGGGTTAGAGCGTGCAAAAAATGCAGGCATTGCTACGCAAGTACTGAGTCATAAAGAGTTTGACTCACGCGAAGCTTACGATGCCCAGTTAATGCATATAATTGACTCTTTTGAACCAAATCTAGTTGTATTAGCTGGGTTTATGCGTATTCTAACTCCTAGCTTAGTGCAAAAATATGTTGGAAAAATGTTGAACATTCATCCATCTTTGTTGCCTAAGTACCAGGGGCTGAATACCCACCAAAGAGCAATTGATGCAAAAGACGACGTTCACGGCGTTAGTGTTCACTTTGTAACTGAAGAATTAGACGGTGGACCGGTTATTCTTCAAGCTAAAGTGCCTGTATTAGCGAACGATACAGCAGACACGCTCGCTAAACGTGTGCATGCGCAAGAGCACATAATTTATCCTTTGGTGGTCAAGTGGTTCAGTGAACAACGACTTACGATGGAAGCAGATTATGCAGTTCTTGACGAAAAACAACTTCCTGCACACGGCGCGCACTACCCAAAATAAAAAATTAAGTGCTTGGCTATTATGTGCGGGCACTTTATTACTTCCTACCAGCCTGATTGCAGGCGAGTTAACCCAGTATCAAGCTAGTTATGACATTTTGCGCAAAGGCACTAATCACGGCAAAGCCGAGCGTGAACTAAAGAAACTCGATAATAATAACTACCAAGTCACTTACCACAGTGATATTGAATGGATGATTTTCTCTGACTCACGTCAAGAATCATCAACCTTTAGCTTTATAAATGATAACGTAGAGCCAATTCAGTACGCTATGATCCGCACAGGCACTGGGCCTGACAAAAAGTATGAAATTAACTTTGACCGTCAAACCAAAACGGTTACCAGTAACACCAGCGATTACCCGTTAAAATGCCAATGGCATGATAACTTCCAAGATGGTATTTCTTATCAAGTACAAGTTCGTGAAGGTCTTAAAAAAGGCAAAACCAACTTCTCGTTTCCGTTGGTTGATAAAAAAGGTAATTGCCGTGACTACGACTTTGAAGTGGTAGAAACCGAAATGATTTCTCTGCCTATAGGTAATGTAGAAGCAGTGAAAGTTAAACGCTTATACGATAACGATAAACGCCAAGCCTTAGCCTGGTTTGCCCCAGAAATGGATTACATGCTAGTGCGCATGTGGAAGGGTGAAAAAGGTGTGGAGCAGTTTGAAGTGCAAATGAAATCGTTTACCGTGATCAACCCACCTGCTTTACCTGCAGAAGTGAAAAACGAAATAACACCAGAGTAAATTGCTTACAAGGTGCAAATGAAAGGCCCAAGTGTGACAAACATAACTTGGGTTTTTCATTTTTAACACTTATACACTTTATCAATTTGAAACTTTGAGTCGGGTTTCGTTTCACTCTAGCTACCCAAGCTACATTAATTCACCCATTTTAAATAACGCAAACTCTCCTGGCTGCATTTTTTGCCAGCGCTCATCATTAGTTAATGGCCTTGTTGCTATAACCGTTACTACATCGTTTGGTGTGGTTTCTTGTTGAAAGTCGATCACCATGTCAGCATCAATCAATGTAGCTTTACCAAATGGCGCACGGCGCGTTATATAATGTAAGTTATTAGTACAATACGCTAAAACAAATACACCATCGGTCAATAACATATTAAATACGCCCTTTTCACGCAGTGTATGTGAAAGCTTGGCGGCATATCTAAAAACCGACGCCATATTACTTGGGCGCTTTGGGTATTTTTCGCGAATTTTGTCAAGTAACCAACAAAAAGCGAGTTCACTGTCGGTGTTTCCCACAGGGCGATAATACTCTGTTTTTAAATCGTGATAATTTGAAAGCTGCCCATTGTGTGCATAGGTTATTTCGCGCCCCCACAACTCTCGGGTAAACGGATGAGTGTTTTCAAGACACACCCGCCCACGGTTTCCTTGGCGAATATGACTAATAACCGATACGCTTTTAATTGGGTACGCTTTTACCAGCTTTGCTATTTCTGACTGGTAACTGGGCTCTGGATCTTTAAAGGTTCTGCAGCCTTTACCTTCATAAAAAGTAATGCCCCAGCCGTCTTTGTGCGGTCCCGTGTTTCCACCACGCTCCAACAACCCTGAAAAACTAAAACAAATATCCGTTGGCACATTGGCTGACATGCCAAGTAATTCACACATAAAATAAATAAACCTTTAAAAAGCTAAACATAGAATATCGTTCTATTTTTAATAAGCGTACACTGATCATCATAAGTATATTTACTTAATTAAACTTATATTACTACTAGATTAATTGATTTTTTTAATGCTTATATTTTTTTATGATAAGCCAAAATAAACGATTACAGCCAAACTGTTCGTATAACATACAACGCATTGTAATAATCGTACCGATAACTACACTTTAATCTAAGTAATGTACTTGAAACTTAGCGTTACTAGCGCTACTCTAAACGAGGTGGTCTGACCTCTATTAAGGAATTAGCAATGACACTCATATTTACACTTGGTTTAATCGCACTGCTCAGCATTGCGCTTTACCACAGAGCGAGTTGGAACACAGCACTTGGTGTTTCTGCCGCAACATTATTAATTGGTACCTTTGCTGGTGCTTTTGGTTTAATTAGCTGGGTGATCTTTTTAATCATCGCAGTGCCTCTTTCTGTTACTGGTATTCGCCAGCAATACATTATCAAACCTATTTTCACCATCTTTAAAAAAGTAACACCGAGTATGTCTGACACCGAAAAGTCAGCTATTGATGCCGGTACTACGTGGTGGGAAGCGGATTTATTTTGTGGTAATCCAGATTGGAAAAAGCTTCACCAGTATCCAGTTCCAAAACTTACTATTGAAGAGCAGGCATTTATCGACGGCCCTGTTGAAGTTGTATGTAGTATGCTTGATGATTGGGAAGCTACGCATGAGCTGACTGATTTACCTCAGGATGTATGGCAATATCTAAAAGATAACAAGTTCTTTGCCATGATCATTAAAAAGGAATACGGCGGCTTAGAATTCTCTGCATTTGCACAATCGTGTGTACTGCAAAAACTAACCAGTAAATCAACATTGCTTTCGTCAATTGTTGGTGTACCTAACTCGTTAGGTCCAGGCGAGCTATTACAGCACTATGGTACTGAAGACCAAAAAAATCATTACTTACCGCGTTTAGCAAGCGGTCAAGAAATTCCATGTTTTGCACTTACCTCGCCAGAGGCGGGTTCTGATGCAAGCTCAATTCCAGACTACGGTGTAGTTTGTAAAGGGCAATGGAATGGCGAAGAAGTAGTGGGTGTAAGCCTTACATGGAACAAACGTTACATAACACTTGCGCCTGTAGCTACGGTACTTGGTCTAGCATTTAAGTTACAAGATCCTGATGGATTATTAAGCGACGTTAAAGAGCCAGGTATTACCTGTGCACTTATCCCAACAGATACCCCTGGGGTAGAAATTGGTCGTCGTCACTTCCCGCTTAATGTGCCGTTCCAAAATGGCCCTACTCGCGGTAAAGATATTTTTGTTCCACTTGATTACATTATTGGCGGCCCAGAAATGGCTGGTCAAGGCTGGCGTATGCTAGTTGAATGTTTATCGGTTGGTCGTGCAATTACGTTGCCGTCAAATTCAGCCGGTGGCATTAAAATGATTGCAGTAGCAACCGGTGCTTATAGCCGTATTCGTCGTCAATTCCGCTTACCTATTGGTAAAATGGAAGGGGTGGAAGAATCAATGGCTAAACTTGCTGGTTATGCTTACAGCTCAGACGCTGCAGTAAGCATGTCTACGGGCGCGGTTGATTTAGGCGAAAAGCCATCAGTTGTGTCGGCGATTATTAAGTACCACCTTACCGAGCAAATGCGCGATTCAACCATTCATGCAATGGACGTGCTAGGCGGTAAAGGGATCATGCTTGGGCCAAATAACTATTTGGGTCGTGGCTATCAAGGTGCACCTATTGCCATTACCGTTGAAGGTGCAAACATCTTGACCCGTAATATGATTATTTATGGTCAAGGTGCAATTCGTTGTCATCCATTTGTACTTACCGAGCTAGGTGCATGTGAAATTGAAGACCGCGAAGAAGCGCTTAACGTATTTGACAAAGCGCTAATGGGTCACATTGGCTTTACCATGTCTAACTTAGTACGTACTAAGTGGCTTGCGCTTACTGGCGCTCGCTTTACTAGCGTGCCATACAAAGACGAAACGGCAGAGTTTTACCGTATTGCGTCTCGCTTTAGTGCATCACTTGCACTTATGTCAGACATTAGCATGGCGGTATTTGGTGGTTCTCTTAAACGTAAAGAACGTATTTCAGCCCGTTTAGGCGACTTATTAAGTTACCTTTACTTAGTATCTGCAACGCTAAAACGTTACAACGACGAAGGCCGTAAAAAAGAAGATTTTGCATTGGTTCAATGGAGCTGTCAGGATCACCTTTACCACTGCCAGCGTGCACTTGCTGATTTAATCAATAATATGCCGTCGGCTCCACTACGTGGTGTTTTAAAAGTATTGTTATTCCCGTTTGGTCGTCCGGTTCGTAAACCTACCGACAAACTTGAGCACAAACTAGCGCAGTTATTACAAGTTCCTAGCGAAACACGTAATCGTTTAGCAAGCTATGTATACCTTACAAACGAACCGCTTAACCTTGTAGGCCGTCAAGAGCAAACGCTTAAAGACGTTCTAGAAGTAGAGCCATTGTTTGAGCGTGTATGTAAGGAGAAAGGCGTAAAGCTGCCATTCTTCCAGCTTGATAAAGTGGCGCAAATGGGTTTAGAAGCGGGTATTTTAAGCCAAGCAGAAGCCGATAAGCTTGCTGCAGTTGAAAAAGATCGTCTAGACGTGATTAACGTTGATGACTTTGACCCTGCAGATTTACTTGCCGGCAAAGCAGCGCGTAATAGCAAAGCTAAAGCTAAAGCTAAAAAGGCAGATGCAGCTTAACTAATTTAGTAAAGCTAGCATTAACCCTGCTAAAATTAGCCAAACCAGCGCATAATGCGCTGGTTTTTTTTGCGCAAAGTAAACCTGTATTACACACCACATATTACCAATAAAAAATAATGCAATATTAATGTGACCAAAAATAACGCTATAACTTATCGTTGCTACTAAAAACAGCAATAGGCTAGGTAAAAACTGGCTAATATAAAAGGCACGTTCTCGCTGGCATGTTTTAAAAAACAATCGATACTGCTCGTGAACTTTACCGCAATCAAATTGCAAAGAGCTACTAAAGAGCACAATATAAGCCATGGTCAACACTACGAGTATAGGTACCAAATCAGCACGTTCGTTTATTAGTGCCGCTGATGCCATAAATACACATAAAAGTAGCGACACGCGCCAAACAAGTACCCAGCTATGGTTTAGTAAATAACAAAACCAAAAACCAAATATTGAACTTACTGCAATTCGCCCGTTAACATTAACCACGGGAACAAAAAGACTCAGCGTAAACAGTAAAGCAAAGCCTATATGATAGGTGCGCGGTTGCATATAAATAGGAACACACACTAATATCGTGCTAAATATAAAGCCATATATCAGTGCGCTGGGTTTGTATATGCACAAAACGCCCAAGCTAAATTGCAACAACATAAATACAACAAAGTGCGGTACTTTAACCCATTGTGATAGCGTTAAATCTAGCGCAATTAATACACTGGCTATTAACCAAGCATTGCTTAGCGTTAATAATTTAATATCAACTAAATATAACCACACTGATCGCGCAATAGTTTGCTGGAATAGCCGCTGCTGACTATTTTTAACTGCTGACTTCATTGCGCTGAGCATCACACTTTGTAATAACAAATAAAATAAGGCCATTTGTGCACCGTATTGTGGTGCTGCGCTACTGTCTATAATTTTTCCGAGACCTAAAAAAAGTAGCAATATCAAACCCAACATCGATGATCCTAACACCACTAAAAATAACAACCCAAAACTTTTCAGTTGTAATAATAATTGCTTAAGCTCTTGGTTATAAGCTAAATACCGGTAACCCATAAACACTCTATATCGAGCTAATGGGTGTTTACTTGGTGCAATATTCATAACGATATGCGCTCAAAGCCATGTTCAACAAACACAGTAGGTTCGTGACAAGTAATAATAATTTGCCCGTTTGGTTTATCTGCTAAGTAAGTGTCAAGTAAGGAAAGAAGATATTGGATGCTTGCCTGATCAAGGGCTGCGCTCGGCTCATCAAGTAATAGATAAGGTGCCTTGCGCATTAATGCTAAAATTAACTGGCACTTTTTTTGATTGCCTGAGGATAATGCATCAAAACGCGTATTAAGAAATTCGCCAAAATTAAAACCACGAACAATTGCATTAGGCCATGGGCAACCGAGTGTACTAACAGATAAATGTATAATTTGATTGGCAGTTAAAAAATCTGGTAAAGCAATACGATCAGTAGCAATAGCGACCTGTTTATCTAGTTCTTTAAGTGTTTCCCCTGCAAATAAAAATGTGCCACTTTGCGGCTTTTCAAGCCCCGCTAGCATCATAAGTAACGTGGTTTTGCCTTGGCCGTTAGGTGCATCAATACACACTTTTTGGCTGCTAAACACCTTATTGTAATCATGGTATACAACGTTGGCGGCAAACTGCTTATTTAAGCCAATCACTTCAATCATAAAATATCCTTTTTAGATCAGCTTTATATTATAAATAAACTTTTATAATAAACAAAACCCACCCCAACAGCTTTAAAAAACAATAACGATAAAGTAGCGTCATTTTCTAATAGCGACAAACCTTTTATAGCAAGTTGAAACAGCATCAGAAGCTCTGAAACCGCTTGTATCATCAACAGCGATTCACCCTAATAGTTGATAAGCTTTTTACATCTGCGGCGTTATGACTTAGCCTAAGGACAATAAAAACTGTTTTAAAAGATAATTTGAATTTTAATAACACGTAAAGCTTTGAACTAAACTAAAAATTAAACTAGGTGTTTTTTAACTCAAGCCTATCAAGGCTGACTTGTTAATTGTGACTGATAGCTGATAGCTGATAGCTGATAGCTGATAGCTGATAGCTGATAGAAAATATATTAGCTGTTATTAATTAGGAAAGTATTTTTTAACTTGTTATTGAGGAAATAACAAGTGGCGGAGTGGACGGGACTCGAACCCGCGACCCCCGGCGTGACAGGCCGGTATTCTAACCAACTGAACTACCACTCCGCAGTGGTATGTGCATGGGGTAATGCACTTACTAATTTTGTTACGATATCAAATGGCGGAGTGGACGGGACTCGAACCCGCGACCCCCGGCGTGACAGGCCGGTATTCTAACCAACTGAACTACCACTCCGCAGAGATATCTTTTACTTGTCATTACTTAATTTGTTGGCGGAGTGGACGGGACTCGAACCCGCGACCCCCGGCGTGACAGGCCGGTATTCTAACCAACTGAACTACCACTCCAGCATACAAATTTTGTAATATAACAGTGTTTAAATAGTTGGCGGAGTGGACGGGACTCGAACCCGCGACCCCCGGCGTGACAGGCCGGTATTCTAACCAACTGAACTACCACTCCAGCGCGTATTTAAACTGTTATTTTTTCTTATTGGCGGAGTGGACGGGACTCGAACCCGCGACCCCCGGCGTGACAGGCCGGTATTCTAACCAACTGAACTACCACTCCATAATAAGAATATGTTTTACAACCATATGTTGTGCAAGTGTTGGCGGAGTGGACGGGACTCGAACCCGCGACCCCCGGCGTGACAGGCCGGTATTCTAACCAACTGAACTACCACTCCAGCGCATACTTACAAATTGTCGAAAATTGGCGGAGTGGACGGGACTCGAACCCGCGACCCCCGGCGTGACAGGCCGGTATTCTAACCAACTGAACTACCACTCCGCATTTTCGTTTCTGTCTGAGTCTCCCCTGACAGCGGCGTGAATAATACGAACCAGCCTCTGCTTCGTCAAGGGCTTTTTTGTTTTTTTACAGGTTTTTTAGTCATCTGACATCGAAAGGTTTAAAATTCCACCTGATTTATCATTTTTTGAGCTACTTTCTGGTTCATCTGATTTTTGCTGTTCAGCTTTTTTTGACTCAACAGCTTTCTTTTTATTTAAAAAAGCTAAATTCAATTTAAGTTTTAATGGTTTGTTCTGCACAAAAACACGAATACATAACCAACCTATAAATAAAATGGCCAAATTTCCACCAACAATTAAACTAACCATTAATCCCGTGGCCATTACTTTTGGTTTTACAACTGGCACAGGAATAATTTCTGGTTCGCTAACACTGGCAACTGGAATTTCTGGAATCACTTCAATCGGTCTCTCTATTTCAAATAAATAGGTTGGCAATGTAGCCATAAACTCTCGGTCATTGATTGTTGAGCCAAAAACAGAGATTTCAATATTGTAGCGTCCCCAACCATAATCTTGTAAAGCCAGCTCTCTTGCTGTGGTGCTGTTGCTATCTAAGTAAAATACCTGCTCTTCGCCATTGGGGTAATAAATTTTACCTTGCATGATCACCGTTTCAGGTTTTAAAAGCTTATCATCAATATTGATGGTAATACGGTGATCTTCCCCCTCCTCAGTTGCTTCAATGGAGGTGAAGCTAAAAGGCGGCTCATGCACAACAATAGGTTCTTGAACCACCCGCCTCTCTAATACATCAGTGGTAATATAAAGCTCAGGGCGCCACTCGCCAGGTGTGAAATTTAAGGTGAACTCACCGGTAAAGACACCGTCTTTAGCGCTTTCATCGAACCCGTAGCCATCATCTTTGAATTCAGTTACTTGCTGTATGCCTGCACCAAAGTTTTCAAAGTTTTCATTATTGGTGCTCACAAAGCTTACATTAAGCGATACCGCATCTTTAAATAGGTTGGCGCGAATCGGCTCGCCATCATTTAAAATCTCACCAGTTACCTTTACAGTTTCACCCTGAAACAGAATTTTAGGCAGTGGGTCTACTTTTAGCGATAACTCACCAATAACAACAATGCGGCTTTCTGGCATTATTTGGCCAATAACTTGCCACGGCCCAGGCATGGGATTGCGAATAACCACTAAGTCATAATTTAATTCATCGTACCAATCAAGACTAGTGTTTCTCACCGCATTGGTTGCAAAGTATTTAGTACCATCGGGTCTTACTAAAATTACGGCAGGCGATCCTGTGCGTCTAAAAAATATTAATTTTATTTCATCAATTTTGTCATCAACACGAAAACGGTTATCCAGTAACGGGATTTCATTTTGTTTACCGCTGCCTTTTAACTCTTCAACTTGCTTTACGCTGTGTGCATCGGGGTGGAAACACACGGCAATTAAAAGCAGTGAAACTACTAATAGCGTTTTCATAATAATGCCCTATTCAGCGCGCCATAAACAATGGCCGCCCTCCTTTTGTACAATGTCTAAACGCGTTTGATGTGCGCTTTGCTCTGCATCGTTAGCTGCTATAACTACCAAAGGCGCCCTGTCGCTACTTAGGCGTCTAATACCGCCTTTTTGATCTTCACTTGAGTCATCTTTGTTTTGATTTAGGTTTAGCTTTACTTGTCCACCGGTCATTGCCAGGTAAACATCGGCTAAAATTTCAGAATCCAGTAAGGCGCCGTGTAATGTACGCTTAGTGTTATCAACATCATAGCGGCGACAAAGTGCATCAAGGTTGTTCTTCTGTCCTGGATGCAAGTCACGCGCCATTTTAAGGGTATCAAGCACGCCACAAAAACTATGGGTGTTTTGATAGCCTTGGTTTAATAACGCAAATTCATTATCCATATGGCCAATATCGAACGGCGCATTATGAATAACTAACTCAGCCCCTTTAATATAGTCAAAAAACTCTTGGGCAATGTCACGATAAAGCGGTTTGTCGCGTAAAAATTCATTAGTAATACCATGAACATCGATTGCTTCTTCTTCAATGCTGCGCTGCGGATTAATGTAAACGTGAAAATTATTGCCGGTTAACCGGCGATTCATAAGCTCCACACAGCCGATCTCAATGATACGATGCCCTTGTTTAGGGTCGATGCCGGTGGTTTCTGTATCTAAAACTATTTGTCTGCGTGCCATATCGAATTAAGCCTGACTCTGGTATCTTTCTATAATCACTTTATTGTACATAATATCAAGGTAAAACAGTGCAAAAAACCGTAGAGATTTACACCGATGGTTCGTGTTTAGGTAATCCAGGCCCCGGTGGTTATGGTATTTTTATGATTTATGAAGCCCATGAAAAAAAATTAAGCCAAGGTTATAAGTTTACAACCAACAACCGTATGGAAATGCTGGCAGCCATTGTGGCGCTAGAATCTCTTAATCGTGCCTGCCCTGTAACCCTGACTACCGATAGCCAATATGTTAAGCAGGGTATTGAGTCTTGGATCACCAATTGGAAAAAACGCGGTTGGCAAACCTCTGCTAAAAAACCGGTTAAAAATGTCGATTTATGGAAACGTCTCGACAAAGCCTGTGCCGAGCACAACGTTACCTGGAAATGGGTAAAAGGCCACAGTGGCCACAAATATAACGAAATTGTTGACGACCTTGCTCGTGATGCAGCCAGCAGCAACAATTTACTCGATGATGAAGGTTACCAACCGTAACCCTCTACATCATGCTATTTTTTATTTTGTTGATAATGCTGTTTTGAGGTTTGCCTAAGCCCTACCCCTTTTATTGGCGCAAATTGTGGGCGAGCATGCCACTTAGGTTTTATTGGCGTAAGTGGCGCAACACGCTTTCGTGCCACCAGCATATACACACTCCCCATAGGTTTTAAATATTGCTTGGTAAAGCTGCGCCAAAATGCGAACCGCGATAAGCGATTACCGCGTGCCAACGACGAATAAATAAAGCGCTCATCGGCCACAATTTCAAATCCAAGTAAATTTAGCCAATCTTTAACCCGTGCTGGTGTGAAAAATCGGCCTGTCCACGGTAATTTTTGACGGCTAAACGGCAGTAACTGCGCTAACCCACAAAAGCTAAACGGATTAAAACCCGTAATGGCGATATAACCGCCAGGAATAAGGGTTCGATGAGCCTCACGTAAAATATGATGTGGATCTGAGTGATATTCTAAACAATGGCTCATAATGCAAGCATCTATAGAGTGCTCATAAAAAGGCAGTTCGTCTATATCGGCAACCACCCCCGTGTATGGGCCAGGCTCTGCAACGCATACTTGATGCTTAATGGAGCTTTTGCTTGTATCTAGCTCAGCACTTAAATTACCTAATTTAAGCATATGATAGCCAAACATACGCGGTAACCACGGCGACAATTTGCGTTCTATATCACAACGTAAATAATCACCATGCGGAAACTGCTGCCAGGACAACGGTTTGGGACCTTCTTGAAAACTAAGGGCTGGTTTCATTATATAAGCTCGTTATAATATTAATTAAATACCACTTTATAGAGCAACGATACATGGTGCAAGTCAAAGCAATTAAAGCCTTTTCTGATAACTACATTTGGTGCTTAACCACCGAACAGAATAACCAAGCGTGGGTGGTTGACCCTGGGCAATCAGCACCAGTTTTAGAGCATTTAGCACAGCATAACTTAACCCTTGGCGGTATTTTAATTACCCATCATCATTATGATCATACCGATGGCGTAGCTCAATTAGTAAAGCAGTACCCAAACATTGCAGTTTATGGCCCTAGTAATAGCCCATTTGAGGGAATAACAATGCCTTTAAATGAAGGTGACACAATTAGCGTTTTAAACATTCTATTTGAAATTATAGCCACCCCTGGGCACACCCTAGACCATATTTGTTATATTAATGATGCACTGGCCTTTACTGGCGACACCTTATTTAGTGGTGGTTGTGGGCGCTTATTTGAAGGCAGCCCAGAGCAAATGTGGCATTCATTTAATAAGTTGCGAGCATTGCCAAGTGATTGCAAAGTGTATTGCACCCACGAATACACCCAGGCAAACTTGGCCTTTGCAAAAGCGGTTGAGCCACGAAACCCCGAATTACTCGCTTACAGCCAGAAAGTAGATGAATTGCGAAAAAATGATGAAATAAGCTTGCCAAGCACCATAGGTCAAGAGCTTAAAGTTAACCCTTTTATGCGTAGTAATTTGCCCGATATTACAAAGTCATTACCAAAAGAGTATTGTTTAGTTACAAAAAACAATGAACCTTGGGAAAACTTTGCTAGTCTGAGGATGTTCAAAGATAATTTTTAAGCCAGTAACAAAAATAATTAACTGTTCATTTTAAATAACAATAAGTTAACACTTTCTAATTATATTTGTTTGGATTTTTAACGATGACAAGTGGCAATGTTGGCTCATAATGAGTAGTATTCGCCGAGTTTTTTACCCTATGTATTGGTATTTATGAATAAATCTCCTCTTTTATTGGTTTTAGCGATGACGCTAAGCGGTTGTCAAACATTGACAACATTAGACACAGATTCACAAAATCAAGTTCAAAACCAACTTGAAGGCGCCAGCCCAAATGATATTAGCACTGCATTAATGATTAATGCGCAATATCAACAAGTAAATGATATTGAAGAAGAAGCCCCTGTGTTTGACGATGTTTGGGAGCGTATTCGTTACCAATTATCTATTGATATTCCACAAAATCGCCCAGTGGTCGCTGAGCGTAATTATTATGCACGTCATCAGGCATACCTAGATCGCATTTCTAAACGTGCTGAGCCGTATTTACATTTTATTGTTGAAGAAATTGAAAAGCGTGAAATGCCCATCGAAATTGCACTTTTACCCATTGTAGAAAGTGCGTTCGACCCTTATGGCTATTCGCACCGTACTGCATCGGGTATTTGGCAGTTTATGCCCGCAACCGGCGAGCGTTTCGATTTAAAACAAAACTGGTGGTATGACGGTCGTCGCGATATTGTGCAGTCTACTCGCGCTGCACTTGATTATCTCTCATACTTACACAAAACCCTTGAAGGTGATTGGCTGAACGCAATTGCCGCCTATAACTCAGGTGAAGGCCGCTTGCTGCGTGCGATTAAAAAGAATCGTAAAAAGCATTTACCTACCGACTTTTGGTCACTAGATTTACCTCGTGAAACCACCGCCTACGTGCCTAAATTATTAGCTTTAGCTGATTTACTAAAACGTGCAGATGAGTTTAAAGTGTCGTGGAAGCCAATAATTAACGCACAAGTAGTCGAAGTGGTTAATATTGAGTCACAAATAGATTTAGCACTGGCTGCGGATATGGCCGATATGACCCTTACCGAACTATATCGATTAAATCCAGGATTTAACCGCTGGGCAACCGATCCTGATGGCCCACACTTTTTATTACTTCCTACCGATAAAGTAGAACAATTCACTGAAAAGCTTACCGCTACAGCGATTAAAAACCGTCTTCGTTGGCAGCAATATAAGGTCAAACGTGGCGATAGCTTGTCGGTGATTGCAGATAAATTTACCACTAGTATCAGCGCGATTAAGTCATTAAATAAGCTTAACTCAAACGTAATTCGTGTGGGTCAACAAATTTTAGTACCACTCACTGATGGTAAAATTAACAGTGAACATTTGCCTCAGCAAGTACGTGCGGCCGCTAATAAAAGTTTACGCACTAAACTTTCTCATACGGTAAAAAGTGGCGATACCCTATGGGATATTAGCCGCGAATACGATGTAACTATGAGTGAATTAGCTAAGTGGAATAAGCTGAAAAAAAATGCAGTACTGCGTTTAAATCAAAAATTGGTAGTTTATAAGTCAGCTAGCCAGCCTAAAAAGTCGACGAGTAATACTAATCGTACTATTACCTACAAAGTGCGCCGAGGCGATTCTTTAGCGCGTATAGCGTCTAAGTTTAATTTAACAGTGAGCGATATTATTAAATGGAATAACCTTGCCGGACAAAAATACTTACAGCCAGGACAAAAGCTTAAATTAAAAGTAGATGTAAGAAGTAGCTGATCCCTACTGTAATAAACTGTTAAATAAAAAAAGAGCGCATGCGCTCTTTTTTTATGCCTGCTATAAACCTTAGCCTACAATGCCTAAAGGCTGTGCTGTTTGCCATGCACCGCGAGTAAAATCGGGAATATCGATTGAGCGGCTACGCTCACTCACAGACTGGGCTGATAACGGTGAAATAACCGACCACGCTGCGCCATCGTAAACGTCCTGATCCAGCGGTTCGCCATTTCTTAGGCAATAAATCATCCGCCAAAACATTAAAAAGTCCATACCCCCGTGGCCGCCATTGCGCTGTGCTTCTTCACCCATTTTAATCCATAGGGGATGGTCGTACTGCTCATACCATGCGCTCATATCATAATCCCACTCATGAAAGCTTGTTGATCCGCCATTTTCAAGCGCAATACGATTAGGGAAACCGGCAAACACCCCATTCGTCCCTTGGATTAAATTATGTCGAGAGTATGGCCGAGGGGTTGTTGTATCGTGCTGTACCATAATACTGCGCCCCTTGAGAGTTTTAATCAGTGTCGTGTTCATATCACCGGCAATATAATTAAGCTGATTACGGGAATGATCCGCTGCAAATTCACGTTGTGCATAGGCGCTTCTACCCAGCGAAGGTGAGCTCATTGAAGTTAAAAAATCAAACCTATCGCCACGATTTATATTCATATATTGCGATACAGGGCCTAATCCATGAGTGGGGTATAAATTACCATCACGTTTTGCATGCCATTGCGTTCGCCATGAGCCTGTTTTGTGATCTAGCTCTTTCATTTGCCAACGAAGCTCATGAATATAGGCCGCTTCGCCATGTAACAGCTCCCCAAATACACCTTGGCGCACCATGTTTAATACCATTAACTCGTCGCGACCGTAATTCACATTTTCCATCATCATGCAATTCTTTTGAGTATGTTCGGCGGTGTCTACAATCTGCCACATTTCGTCAACAGTCAGTGCCAGGGGCACTTCAACAAAAGCATGTTTTGCGCTGTTCATAGTATCGATAGCCATAGGTGCATGCCATGCCCAAGGAGTAGAAATAATGACTATATCTATGTCTTGTCGTTCAAGCATTTGTTGATAGGCCCGCTCACTGCCAGTATATAACGCCGGCTTAGCTACCCCTTTATCAACTAAATAATTGGCAGCTCGCTCTAGCACCTCAGTATGCGTGTCACAAATAGCGACTATTTGCGCACCTTCAATATGGCTCATGCGCTTTACATGTCCATAACCGCGCTGACCCACACCAATAAAGCCCACTCTAACCACATCCATTTTGGGCGCGACTAAACCAATAACACTGCGCCCTTGCTGTTTTGGTGCGCTTGCATTAGCACTTCCACTTGATGCACAACCACTCACTACACCGGCAGCTGCGGCGACACTGGCTGCTTTTAAAAAGTCTCGACGATTAAATTGCTTCATTACTTTATCCTTTTTGTTATTGTTTTAACTTACCTAAAGGCGATGAACGGGTAAATAGGTGAAGAGGTAAGCGACATAAAAATAAGGTTAAAAGAGATAAAAATTCGCATTTAACGGTTACTTGGGGTTATAGTCGAAAAAAATTATTATTTTAAGTAGTTATGTCTTATATAAAAATCACTGCACTTTTTTTAGCTATTGCACTAACGGGTTGCTCTGAGCCTACAACGCCAGCTTCATCTCTTGAAAACACCCCTGGCGTTAGTTTAAATAATCTTAAACAGCATATTAAAACCTTAGCGTCAGATGACTTTGAAGGACGCGGCCCGTTTACCTTAGGTGAAGTTAAAACCGTTGGTTATTTAAGTGAGCAATACCAAGCAATGGGGTTGTCTGGCGCGTATCAAGAGAAGTATTTACAGCCAGTTAAAATGGCCATGCTAACTGCAGATCAAAACATGCAATTAACTATGGGGAAGCTTAGCTTTATTGCAGGTAAAGACTTCACCGCCCGTACAAAGCAGTTACAGCCGATTATTGATGTCCGCAATAGCGATATTGTATTTGTTGGTTATGGGATTAACGCGCCAGAATATAACTGGAACGACTATGCCAATGTTGATGTAACCGATAAAACCGTTATTGTGCTGGTGAACGATCCGGGCTTTGCCACCCAAGACGATACACTATTTACAGGCAATGCCATGACCTACTATGGCCGCTGGACTTATAAATATGAAGAAGCCGCGCGCCGAGGTGCAAAAGCGGTATTTATTGTTCATGAAACAGCCCCAGCCGCATACCCTTGGGGCGTGGTTGAAAGCTCAAACACGGGCACCAAGTATAGCTTGATGGACAACAACCTTAATGCATCTGAACTGCCAGTTATGGGCTGGTTAACACTTAATGCGGCTGAACAAGTATTCGCATCGGCAAACTTAAATTATCAACAATTAAAGCAACACGCATTAAGTAAGCAATTTCAAGCCAAGGAATTGAACTTAAAGGCGAACCTTGCATTTAAAAATGAAGTGTCACACGCTAAATCACATAATGTGGTTGCACAAATTACAGGCAGTGAAACCCCTGACGAATACGTTATTATTAGTGCCCATTGGGACCATTTTGGTACTAAACAAACCGACAGTGGACCTAAAATTTATAATGGCGCAGTCGATAATGCTTCAGGCACTGCAGCAACGCTTGAAATTGCTCGCATTATGAGCAAAATGCATCAGCAAAAGCCGTTTAAGCGCTCAATCCTGTTTGCTAACTTTACTGCCGAAGAAACAGGTCTAATCGGCTCAGAAGAATTTGCCAATGGGAATATGATTGCCACCAAAAAAATGGTCGGATTATTAAATATCGATGGTATGAACGTGCTCGATGAAACCGATTATATTTTGCAATACGGTAACAACCTATCAGAAATGGAGAGTTACTTAGCAAGCGCGGCTAAAGCACAAGGACGCGGGGTAAAAATGGATCCTCGCCCACAAAATGGATTGTTTTTTAGATCAGATCATTTCTCACTCGCTAAACAAGGCGTGCCAAGTTTACTGTTTATGAGCTTAGGTGATACCGATCCTGACTACATCAGTCATAAATACCATAAAGAAGCCGACGACTATTCAGATACATGGTCATTAGCTGGTGCAAAACAGGATATCGAGCTGGTTATAGATATAGCCAGTCAACTTGCCAATAATGGCGACTGGCCTAAGTGGATAAATGAATCTGATTTTAAAACCAAACGTTTAGAAGATAAGTAAATAAAAAAGCAGCCGAGAAATTATTCGGCTGCTTTTATCTGTATCGTTAAAGATTGTGCGTGTTTTGTTACTGAACTTTGGCAAATTCTTGTTTAGATAATTCACCATTCCCGTCAGTATCTAAGTCATCAAATAATTTAGCTAATTGTGAATTAGCTTGTGCTTCAGACTGGCTAATAACGCCGTCGCCATCAGAATCAAAAGAATCAAAGTCAACCATAGCAAAAGCGGCAGAAGACGAAGCAAGTGCAATTAAAGTTAGGGCGTGGTGACCTTTTGTGATTAATTTTGCAGCAGCATGTTTGGTATATAGACAAGGCAGAGCCTATGTAGTGTGGTTGCTCCCCATAAATAGGCGATAACGCAGTGTAAATGCCAAACATGCACTGCCCAAAGGGTTCTTCCTAGGGACGATTAACTCTTTGTTGCTCGATTTTTACTTAGCCCACTAGGTTACAAATGTCGCGCCGCAATTAAATCGTCCCTAGATTGAACAAACTTCAATCTATAAAGGCCAGCACGCCCAAGTTTTAGTAAATATTTTCATAATAAATCCTTAGCTTAATAAAAAAGTGGGTAAGAAATCCTTTTCAAAGATCCTTAGGGAATTAGAAAGTTAGTATGCTGAAAATTCGTCTTTAGAAAGTTCACCATTGCCATCTACGTCCAGCTCTGCAAACTGCTCCATAAGTTCGGCCGCAACCGATGCTTCAGCTTGGCTAATTGCGCCACTACCATCTACATCAAGAGTTTCAAAGTCTGTGCTGGCAAATACTGCAGATGAAGAAGCAAGTGCCATAAGTACAAGAGTTGACTGTAATTTTTTCATAATATTAATCCTTCAAAGTATGCAATGTTTGGGTATAAATTAATTAACTCAACGCTACAACCGTACATCCTAGTTATTCTCTTTCATAGGCTCCCTTGCCTATTTAGGTTGTCTTTGGCAACTCAGAATATGTAATAGCGTTGAGCATTGGCCTTTTAAGCCTTAGAAAATTCTGCTTTAGAAAGCTCGCCGTTTTTATCCGTATCAAGCTCTGTAAACTTACTCATAAGTGAGGCATCTACTGATGCTTCAGCTTGGCTTATTGCGCCATTACCATCCACATCCAGTGTGTCAAAATCTGTTGCAGCAAACGCCACAGATGAAGAAGCAAGTGCCATTAATACCAGTGTTGATTTAAATGTTGTCATAACGTAATTCCTTCATTGGGTTGTAAGGTTAAGCGCTAAGCTTAATCACTTTTTGCTAAATACAGCTTAGGTATTACAACTTCGATGCCATGTTTATTTTTTCGTTTATAAACAATAAGTTAAAAATAAAAATGTGATTTTTACTTAAAAACACCTCGTATTTTGTTGCTCTTTTGCAACAGCTACTTTTAACTAAAAAGATACCCTTTAAAATTCAACAACTTAAATCATCTAAAAAAGACACACCTATCTCTAATTAAACTCAAAACAACAAGACTGAGCCGCTATAGGAATAAATCGCCACTGAACAAATTAACAACGCGAAATTAAACAGGTTAAATTAAATAGATAACAAATTGAAAATAAACAACTTAAATTGATTTGTAGAAAAATATAAATTAATTTTTTTAACCGGGAGAGAAAAAGCAAGGATTTGTCGCCGTATGGCGAATAAATACTTAAAGTAAGGAATGAATCTCGTGCGGGATACTAATTTGATATCACTCAAGCCCATTTATTTGGGCATGAGTACAGGCGGTCACTTCCAGCCTTGGCGCCACCTTTGTTCATCTTTTAAATCGCGCCACTGAATAGGATATTGATTTTTTGACATCACCGCTTCAGTGATACATTCAATCACATTACCGTCTTCATCAAATTCTACCTCAACAATAATAAAGTGCTTTTCTTTATTAATAGCTGGGATGGCAGTCCATTTACTATTTAGCAGTTTTTTAGGGGTTAATTTATTCATACTACACCTTTTATGTTTTCTGCTTGATAATACGCATCAGTGATACGTTTAGTTTTATTAAAAAACCAAAAACTTCCCTTTAAACATTTGTATTTAGCAATGAAAAGCATATTCTCCAGCATCAAGCGAAAGTAATTCAATAGCCGCATTTTCACCTATACTTGGCGTTTCACGAGTTCAAGCGGGGGAAAATCACTGTTTCAGCGCAAGGAGAACCGTCTTGTCGATTCAGGGTCAGAGGCCTGTTCGCTGCTACCTTAATATACGCTGGATAATTAATACACCCCGTTACCCACAGTAATGGCTATTTGATTGCTATGACTGTTTACTTCGGCTCATACAACCAAAACCAATAAATAATAGCGACAATAAGTAAAACGCCTAATAAATTAATTAATAGCATAATTAAATCCCCTATAAATAAAGTTACGAGTTACTGGCTTTAAAATAACGTAATCGGTTTGCATTAGTGACTACAGTAAGCGATGATAAAGCCATTGCCGCGCCAGCTACGACTGGGTTTAGTAGTAAACCAAAAAACGGATACAACAGCCCTGCAGCAATCGGAATACCCGCAATGTTATAAATAAACGCCCCAAACAAATTTTGTTTAATATTAGTTATGGTTGCGCCACTAATTGCAATGGCATCTGCAAGACCATGAAGTGAGCCTCGCATCAGCGTTATATCCGCACTTTCAATAGCTACATCTGTACCAGTGCCAATGGCAAATCCAACATCGGCTTGTGCCAACGCTGGCGCATCATTTATACCATCGCCAGTCATGCCCACAATTTCACCTTGAGATTGGCGCTTAGTCACTTCACCGGCTTTATCATCTGGCATTACTTGCGCTATAAAGTCTGTAATACCGACTTTGCTGGCAACGGCTTTAGCGGTCGCTTGGTTATCGCCTGTCAGCATAACCACATGAATACCATTATTTTGTAAGCGTTTAATAGCTTCAGCTGAATCTTCTTTTATTGGGTCAGCAACCGCAATAATGGCATGTAATTGATTGCCAATAGCAAAGTACATCGGCGTTTTAGCAGCGCTAGCAAGCTGCTCCGCTTGCGGTATTGCCTCTGCAATATCTATATTGTGGCTTTTCATTAGTGCCTGATTGCCAAACAATAGGCTTTGCTCATTAATGGTACCGATGACACCTTGCCCAGTGATAGCATTAAAATTACTGACTTTTTCAAGGGTAATATTTTGGTTTTTAGCGTAATTAACAATGGCTTCGGCTAATGGATGCTCAGAACTACTTTCAAGACTAGCTGCTAACTTTAGCACCTCGGTACTGTCGCTTTGGTTGAACGTAACCACATCGGTCACGGTTGGCTTACCAGCGGTTATAGTGCCTGTTTTATCTAAGATCATGGTGGTGATTTTAGCTGTTGTTTGTAGCGCTTCACCGTTACGAATAAGTATACCCGACTGAGCAGCTTTACCTATGCCGACCATAATTGACATCGGTGTAGCTAAACCAAGTGCACACGGGCAAGCAATAATTAAAACTGTGGTTATTGCAACAACCGCATAAGCAATACTCGGCTGTGGGCCAAAATTAAGCCATGCTAAGCCTGCTAGCACTGCAATAATCATCACTGTGGGTACAAATATGCCTGAAATAACATCAGCTAAGCGTCCAATTGAGGGTTTAGAGTTTTGTGCACGTTTAACCATATTAATAATATTCGCTAAGGTGGTTTCGCTGCCTATATGGGTTGCTTTAAACAACAAAGTACCACTTTTATTAATACTGCCAGCAACAACCTTGTCACCCTCACCTTTATTAACCGGCATCGGTTCACCAGTGAGCATTGATTCATCTAGTGTACTGCTGCCTTCAATAACATCTCCATCGACTGAAATTTTCTCTCCAGGGCGGACACGAATCAAGTCACCTTTAATAACTTGGCTTATAGCTACATCTTGCTCTTGGTTATCTCGGATCACCCGTGCCGTTTTAGGCTGTAAACCAATTAAGCGTTTGATCGCCTCAGAGGTACGCCCTCGCGCCTTTACTTCAAAGGCTAAGCCAAGACTTATTAAGCCTATGATCATTGCTGAGGCTTCAAAATAAACATGTCTAGCCACCTCTGGTAATAGACTTGGCATGATCACCACCACCATTGAATATAGCCAGGCTGTTCCCGTACCAAGCGCAATCAAGGTATCCATATTAGCCGTATGATTTTTAAATGACTGCCATGCGCCAGTATAAAATTGCTTACCCGACACAATCATTACGACCAACGTCATCATTCCAACAATAAACCAGCCAATACGCTGGGCATTGCTAGTGACACTCATATCAAAGATTAATCCATAAAGCATTAATGGCGCACCCAAACCCAATGCCAATAGCATATTGCGCATAAGTTTTTTGTAGTGCGCGTTATCAGCTTCGGCTTTTTCATCTAGGGCGTCTTGTTGAGAATCACTGTTCATAGGTTTAGCTTGATAGCCAATATCGGCGACAGCGTGCATTAGCTGCTCAGCCTTAGCCGAACCTTCTACTTGCACAGTTCGATCGGCAAAGTTCATTTCAACGCGCTGCGCACCCTTTACATTTTTCAGTGCTTTCTCTATTTTAGCCACGCAACTGCCACAATTTGCGCCTTCAATCATAAAGTTTTGCGTGGTAGGTTGATTACTCATAACGCTTCCTTAGTATTTTTAACTTCAAAGATTGGATCAACAAAGGTCTCTATTAAGCTACATATATCTGCACTTACAGCCCCATCAGGCGATTTATCCCACTGTTTAACCGCTGCTTGCATTCGCGTGCGTAATTTAAGTGTTTCTTGAAAGTGCTGCTCTGTTTCCTCTAGTCGCTTTGCTATTAATTGTCGTGTAAGCGGACAAGGGCACTGCCCTTGGTCCGACTGTGCAATAATTTGTTGAATATCTTTTATTGAGAAACCGAGTTGACGCGCACTAATAATAAACTTTAAACGTTGCTGATCGGCTGCGGTATACTCTTGATAACCATTGCGCTCACCACGAATAGGATTAAGCAGCTTTATTCGCGTGTAATGACGAACTGTGTCTTGGGTCACGCCCATAGTATTGGCTAATTGCTTTACGTACATCATTAAACCTCTGGCTGGCTATGTAATGACAACATAATAAACCTATGTGTAACACATAGGTCAACAATTAATTAAGCATATGGCTGGGAGTGCGAAAGAAAGTTAAGATAAGAGCAGCCACAATATGTGACTGCTAAATTTGAGAGCTACTGTAGTGCTTAGTTTGCTTTGCTTCGAGATTGCTTAAGTGCTTCACCAAGCTCACCCGCAATTGCTTGAATTTCAGGCATAGCGTCTTGTACTAAGGCTTGTGACATTTGCATTGATTCTTGCATTACTTGTGGCATTTTCTTCAAAATAGCCTGCCCTGATTCTGTCTTATAAAAAGCTAACATGTCGCTAATTTCTTGTTCAGTAAATTGTTTATCGTAGAGGTTAATCATCATCGGCTGCATTTTTTGCCAGCTCATTTTTGTTTTTAATACCTTGGTCATATCAGCATAATATTTGTCGAAAATTGCTTTCTCATCTGGCTTTACGCCCATTTGCACTGACATATTTTGCATCATGCCCTCAATTTGTGCATACATGGAGTCAACCATGGCATCCATGTTCATCACTTCTACCAGCTCATCAATTTTTTGCTGTTTGGCAGTTTGCGCTGCAAGGTTAGTTGAAAAAATTAAAAGTGAAAGCAGTATTACCTTACCCATATTAATATCCTTTTTGTATTTGAATTAGCGTCATAATCACATGTTCAACAAGTGTTGTAAATGGGGACAACCAAAAAACGAAAAAGCCGAATAACAGGTGTTTATTCGGCTTTTAATCGTTTATTCCCAGAGCTAATCTTTTTCGATATTATCGAGCCCTTTCGTTCCCTCTTTAGCTTTAAGCTTATGATGAATAGCGGTTTTAATCAGCATATAGCCACTAATAGGTGCAGTGATTAATAGAAATATAGTGATTAATATTTCTTTTACACTTAAGCCACTGACTGAATTAGCAAAAAATACCATAGCAGCGGTAAGTATACTCGCCATACCTAAAGTGGTGGCTTTTGTTGGCCCATGTAAACGCATAAAAAAATCAGGTAATTTAATTAAACCAATTGAGCCAATTAAAATAAATAACCCGCCTAACAGCAGCAATATTGATACGATCCATTCACTTATCATTTTAATACCTTACTCAATTATGTCGCCACGAAGTAAATACTTACATACAGCTACCGTACTTATAAACCCAAGCATGGCAATAAGTAAGGCTGCTTCAAAGTACAGCCCCGTGCCCATACTAATGCTATATAAAATAATCAAGGCAATCACGTTAATGTACATAGTATCGAGCGCTAAAATACGATCCGGTACTGATGGGCCAATAATAAGTCGCCATAGATTAAGTAATAACGACAATCCAACCATTGAAAAAACAATCAGTAATACTGTATCTAACATTGAAATATCTCCTTTAGGGGAGCTTCGTAACGTGCTTTTATTTGTTTAATAAGCGCTTGCTCATCATCTAAATCTAACACGTGAATTAATAAATAACGCTGTACCGGTTCATCGTCTTCATTAAGCGATTTAATCAGCGGGTAAACCTCGGCACTTACCGTACCCGGCGTTAAAGACACGCAGCTTGCTAAAATAGTAATTGGCATTTCATGCATTAAATCTATAGGCACTTTAACAAAGCCTGGACGCAGATTTTTTGAAGGGCCCAGTATTAATAATGCCACTTGCAAATTAGCCACTATAATATCGTAAAGTACGATTAGTAATTGCTTAAGTGCTAGCCCCGGCTTTAATATCAGCGGTTGCGGGTCTCTAAACGACATACTAAATAACGGTATTAGCAACGCGAGTAGCGCCCCTAATATAATATGCCCTACCGACACACTGTTATTTAACAAGAGCCATACTATAAATAAAAATAAACTACGAAACGGCGTAGGTAACCAACCAAAACGAGCTTGTAAGCGCATTACATACCTCCCTTGAGTACCGCATTAATACCACCACTAATATCGTGAAGCTGTGTTGCCGCCTCGAGGGCGTACTGTGTTGCCACGTCACCAAAAATAACCAGTAGTATTGAGCTTGCCAATAAACCAACTAACACGGTCACTTGTAGCGGGTGGGCATTGGCAACATCGCTAGCATCACCTGTTTTGTCTTTACGTTCCCAAAACAAACTAGTACCCGCACGTGATATAGCCACAATTAGCGCTAAGCTCATAATTAAGTAAACAGGCCAAAATACCAGTGCTTGCTCGCTATTTAAGGTCGTTTTTAAAATCCAAATTTTGCCAACAAAGCCCGAAAAAGGTGGCATACCAATAACGGTTAAACCGGCAATAATAAAACACGCACCTAATAAAAATGGTTGCTTTACTGCACGCCCGCCGACTAATCGATCACCAGCTTTACCTCGTTGTGTTGCAATTAAATCAGCAAGTAAAAATAGCGCCGCAGTCACTAACGTTGAATGCACTAAATAGTAAAGCAACGCAGCGGTGGCATTTATGTTTTGGAGTGCGACTAATGCCACCAACGTCCCTACAGAAACCAGTACTAAATTAGCGGTAAGCTTACGTAAATCTTGTGCGGCTAACACCCCTATTGCGCCAATCACTATGGTGGCAATAGCCAGCGCCCATAACCAAGACTGCGCCATATGCTCAAGTTCGCCAGCTTGTTCACCAAAAATAACCGTGTATACACGTAAGGTTGCGTAAACACCAACTTTAGTCATAATCGCAAATAATGCAGCAACCACAGGTGTGGCACTTGAGTAGGCGTTTGGTAACCATAAATGCAATGGTAATAACGCACTTTTAAGTGCAAACACCACCAATAGCAGTAAACCACCTGCCTTCGCTAAATAAACGTCATCACCAGTTAGTTGCGGTACTTTATTGGCCATATCAGCAATATTTAAGGTGCCTAATACACCGTATAAAATACCTAAACCAATTAAAAATACGCTTGAACCAACTAAATTTAAAATAACGTAATGCAGAGCCGCGCGCGTTTTGGGTTTACCGCCACCGTGCATTAACAGCGCATAAGAGGCAATTAATAACACTTCAAAAAATACGAAGACGTTAAATAAATCCCCTGTTAAAAATGCACCATTTACCCCTAATATTAAAAAATGGATTAAAGGGTGAAAAAAGCTACCTTGTTCATCATCACCAGCACAGCCATATAAAGCCACGCCAACCCCCAAAAAGGCGGTTAAAGTGACTAACAAGGTCGAGAGCATATCTGCAACCAGTACAATACCAAATGGTGCAGACCAGTTACCTATTGCATAAACAATAATACCGTTATCTTTAACCTGAACCAGCAGTAATACTGTGACTGCAAAGGTTAAAATAGCCATTAAGCTAGACATAAATCGGCGTGCAAATAAGCTTTTGCCACACGGTGGGAGCAACAAAATAATTGCCGCTAGCATTGGCAGTAAAATAGGCAAAGATGCTAAATGCTGAATCATTTTCTCTCCTTGCGTTTATTTTTAGTTAGGGTGCCATCAACATGGTCGTTGCCTAAATCTGCTCGGCCTCGAATAGATAAAATAACCACAAACGCAGTCATCGCAAAGCCAATTACAATGGCTGTTAACACTAAGGCTTGTGGTAGCGGGTCAGCGTAATCAGCGCCAGTCCCTAGTACCACGGCTTTATTAATTGTTAAGCGCCCTGATGAGAATAAAAACAAATTAACCGCGTAAGAAATCATTGTCAGCCCCAGTACCACTGGGAATGTACGCGCTCTTAGTAATAAAAACACGCCACAGGTGACTAACACGCCAACGCAAGATGCGTATAACAGTTCCATTAAATATTTACCTCTTCTTTCTCTGCGTTCGCGGTCATATTACCTAAGCTCGCAAGGATCATCAGCGTAGCGCCAACAACAGTTAAGTACACGCCCAAGTCAAATACAATGGCGCTGGCAAGCTCTGTTTTACCAACAAACGGAATATCAAAGTAATCAAACCAGGTAGTTAAAAATGGCTTATCAAAGAACCAACTTCCCACACCTGTAAACATGGCAATAGCAATACCTGATGCAATAATTTTTCGATAGTTAACATCAAAGCGTTCATTTATCCACGCAGTACCATGCGCCATATATTGTAAAATAAAGGCAATAGAAGTTACGAGGCCTGCTATAAAGCCTCCTCCAGGTAAGTTATGACCGCGTAGGAAAATATAAGCAGACACTAATAGCGCTAATGGTAGTAAGCTTTGAGAAATACAAGCCAATAAAATAGGATGGCGATCTTTAGACCATGGACGCCCTTCACTATCGCTCGCTGGCATATAAAGTGGAATTCTTGATAACAGTTTAAATATGCCCAGTGCGGCAATACCTAGCACAGTAATTTCACCTAAAGTATCAAAGCCCCTAAAATCAACCAAAATAACGTTAACTACATTAGTACCACCACCGCCTGTTTTGGCGTTAGCAATAAAGAACTCAGAAATTGAATCAAGCGGACGAGTCAGTAAAGCGTAACAAATACTGGCAATAATGATCCCCACGGTAGAGGAGATAACCACATCACGTAAAATACGCAATGAGCTTGACTCTCTTGGCGTGCTTTGAGGTAAGAAAAACAGTGCCAACATTAATAGTATAATAGTGGCTACTTCTACAGTAAGTTGCGTTAAGGCCAAGTCAGGCGCTGAAAAACGGGTAAACGCCACCGACACCATTAGTCCCACAATCGACAGCATTAATAACGACACCATTCGAATTCGATGCCAAATAACGGTAGCAATTGCACCTATTATGAGTAGTCCTGCACCAATTGCGTTTTGAATATCAACCGGGGTATTAGGCACGCTACCAGCTAGCTGCTTCATTTCAAATAATGGCCAACCAGAGGCAAGTAATACAACGCCTAACATTATAAATACATAACGTTGTAATGAGCCATTTTCTGTTGATTGGATTTTGTTTTGACACCAATTGACCACTACCGCTAAAAAACGCTCGAAGATTTTTTTAGCGTTAAAAGGAGGTAACGACGCTTGGAACTGGAACAAGTACTTACGATTAACGTAAATAAATAAACCACCAATTACCGCCATACCACTCATAAGTAGAGGTAAGTTGAAACCATGCCAAATAGTCAATTTATACTCAGGCATTGCTTCACCAAGTACGGCTAGTGAAGCGGCCGATAAAATACCATCAACGGCAAAGTGTGGAAAAATACCCACTAAAATACACAGTACCACTAAGATTTCTATAGGCACACGCATATAACGCGGTGCTTCATGAGGGGTACGTGGTAGATCAATGGGCTCACCATTAAAGAACACGTCATGAATAAAGCGTGATGAGTACGCCACCGACAACGCACCCGCTACAGTTGCCAGCACCGGGATTAGCCACGACATTGAGCCAAGTACCTGCTGATGCAGTGTCTCAGCAAAGAACATCTCTTTTGATAAGAAACCATTTAACAACGGTACACCTGCCATAGCGGCAGCAGCCACCATCGCCAAGGTGGCCGTATAAGGTAAGTAGCGCCACATGCCATTGAGTTTACGCATATCACGAGTACCGGTTTCATGGTCAATAATGCCGGTTGCCATAAATAACGACGCTTTAAACGTCGCGTGGTTAATAATATGAAAAATAGCGGCAACGGTCGCAAGCTGTGTATCTAGGCCTAGTAATAATGTAATTAAACCCAAATGACTAATCGTTGAATAGGCTAACAAGCCTTTTAAATCATGTTTGAATAACGCGATATAAGCGCCAAATAATAATGTGGTTAAACCGGTCAAACCGACTAATAAAAACCAGGTATCGGTACCCGCCAATGCGGGGTAAAAACGCGCAAGTAAAAAGATACCTGCTTTTACCATAGTGGCAGAGTGTAAATACGCACTAACCGGCGTGGGTGCAGCCATGGCATGCGGTAACCAAAAATGAAACGGAAATTGTGCAGATTTAGTAAAAGCACCTAATAATACTAGTACTAATGCCAATTCATATAAGTCGTGAGATTGAATAATCGCTTTGCTAGCTAAAATGGTGTCTAAGTCGTAGCTTCCAACAATATCGCCTAACAACATTAAGCCACCGAGTAAGGCTAAACCACCGGCGCCAGTTACCGCTAATGCCATGCGCGCCCCCTTGCGCGCCTCTGATTTGTGCCACCAATAACTGATTAACAAAAACGAGCTAATACTGGTTAGCTCCCAAAATACCCATAACTGAATCACATTGTTTGACATAACAATGCCCAGCATGGCGGTCATAAATAACATTAAGTAGCTAAATAGTTTTGGCAATGAATCATTTTGACTTAGGTAATAACGGGCATACAAAATTACTAGTAACCCTATTCCTAGAATCATAAATAAAAACAGTAAACTCAATCCATCCAAGCGCAAGGAAATATCTAACCCTAAGGCTGGTATCCACTGTGCGCTAAAACGAATGGTTTCCCCCGCAAGAACCGCGGGCGCATGATAAAGTGTAATTGCAAGCGCGGCTAACGGCGCAATAGCCGTTAGGCTCGTTGCCTGATTTCGAGAAAGTTTGCCGGTGCATGCAGAAATAACACTGCCGAATAAGGATAACAGGGGTATCCAGAGCAAAGTCATAATGAAGGGCCTTTTTGAATCATAAAGTTTATCAATTCGCTACTTGTTATTATTAAATACCAAAGTGACTTGGGTATACGTTTTATGTCTGTTTTTTAACAACATTAATACGTATAGTTATACTGATAAACGCAGTTTTTGTCTATAGAAAGCGCCGCTAGCGGAACAATAATCAAACAAAAACACTTATAAATTAATGAACAGTAGCCAAATAAGCTCAGCTTTCAGACAGTTTACAGCGGAATATCCAATCACTAAAATCGTACAAATAAATGAGCATTAAGTGCTATGTGCTTTTGCCACAAAATACGATATTGCGCTGATAGGCCTAACTGCTGATATTGCATAATCGACCACTGTGCACTGGGCTTATAAGCAGTGCCGCCTTGTTGGCAGCTTTGGCTTTTGTGCCACCCTTTGGGAGCAACTGATTTTTTTGCAATAAATAAGTTGGGAGCAACAAACCCATCAAGCTGACATAACCACGCTTGCTTTTTTACCGGTAAAGCGTACTCATCTTCAAAGCCATTAAAGTGCATTAACTCATGCAAAAAAACCGCGTAGCTAGCCTGTGAATTAATATGCATTAAACCATTTTTTACATTGGCAGTACCTTGTTTGGGCATCATAACGGCAAAATCAAATCCAGTGGAAAGCTGCTTTTTAAGCGATGACTGCTGCCAATCGCACTTAGCACGTGAGGATTCAGTACTATTGCAACTAATTGCACTACCCACATAAACTGGTTTTGAAAAACAAAAGGTATTGAGACTCGGCTCTGGGTTTTGAAAGTACGCGTTACGAAATTGATTGAGCCTGTATAAACCATCACGGTGATCGCTCAACATTAATACATTAAATGTACACTGCTTTTGTATCTCAACTTGCTCGTTTGCAAGTAAAAACCCTAACTTATCCATGAATGATGCACTCAATGTTTCTATGGGTGCTTGTTGCTGTAATTGCAGATGATAAAAGATATCGCCTTTAGGAAGCTTATTTTGATTTTTTAGTAGCGCTAAATCCTGCCAACGCTGTTGCGAAAATAACGAGTCGGCGAGTTTTTTTTGCTGTGCTCGTGTAATTTTATCCAAACTTGCTTGCCAAAATAGTTTAGCCGTTTCAGTTTGATTATTGCCTAATAATGACAACCCATAGCCATATTGAGCATCCGCTATTTTATTGCGAGCTAAGGTTGCTAAAGCTGTGGTGGGTAATTGTAATATGTGGTTTGCAAAGTAACGAGGGAATTGCCAATAACTGTCAATCACATTGGCCTTGGCATGTAATACTTGCCAAAAGCCAATGCTATTTTGTTTATTACTCGAGCCACTAATAACGCTAGCGCACAGTAATAAAGCACTTAGTTTTAAATAATTAGCCAGCGCTTTCACTGGCCATCAACTCAAGCTCTAAACGCGCATACTTATATTCTATAAATTCATGTACGTTCGTTGCTAGTGCCAATTTAAAGTAATCTGTGGCAATTGAAAGCTCGCCTGCGGCTTGGTGCTGTTTAGCTAAGTAAAAATAAGCTTCACATAAACGCTGAGCATATTCTTGTTGTGAACTTACACCATCGGCTATCCCTGAAAAAAATGCTTTTTCACTCATATCACCTACATACAAGGCAATAAGCTGATATGCCCATTCGTTTTCATCAAGGGCCGCCGCATTAGCTTTTAACGAAGCGAGCGCCTGAGTTTTATCTTGTGCTGCTTGAGCTAAATAAAGCCACAATACACGATAAGGGTCGTTAGGAGAGCGCTCCAAGAATGTTTTAAAGTCATCCTTTGCAAGCGTCGCTCTATCACCATAGTACAAAGCAATACCACGATTTAAATACGCATATTCATGTTCTTGGTCTAACTCTATGGCTGAATCAAAATACTCGTATGCTTTTTCGTATTGCTGCATCAAGGTATGCTGAATACCCAAAAAGTTATAGACTTCAGCCAAATCAGGCTTAAGTTTAACCGCTCGGTTAAAATCAATTCGCGATAAAGTCGTCATGCCTAAGCTATCAAACAGTACTCCACGGTCATAATAGAGCTTTGCTTGTTGTTCTGTACTCAAGTCTGCTCTGTTTAATAGCTCTGAAAAACGTGCAATGGCAATTTCATTTCTAAAATCTGATGCAAGCGGTGCAGTAAATGGCACATTAATAATAGCAGCGGGTTTAGTAGTAGCCTGACAAGCGCTTAAAGACAAAATAGCAAAAGATGCCAAGGCTAAATGTTTAAGTCTCATTAAAATCCTTAATACCGAGGTAAGTAGCAAATAGATAAGACATAAGCTGTCTTGTAAGGTTCATTCTTGTTATATGTTACTTAACGTCTTGAACACAATAGGTTGCTAACATTAAAGCATAAAAAAAGGGGCTAAACAGCCCCTTTTTATACTATCCAGTAATTATCTGGATGAAGGATTAGCAATTACGCGTCTTTAGACTCGTCAGCTGCAGGTGCTGCTGATTCCATTGCTTCTTTAATACTTAGACGTACACGGCCTTGACGGTCTACTTCTAGTACTTTAACTTTAACTTCTTGACCTTCGCTAAGGTGATCAGCAACGTTGTTAACACGCTCAGTGCTAATTTGTGAGATATGCACTAGGCCATCTTTACCAGGAAGAATGTTTACAAACGCACCGAAATCAACGATACGTACCACTTTACCTTCGTAGATAGTACCTACTTCAAGCTCAGCAGTTAATTGCTCAATACGGCTAATTGCATTTGCTGCACTTTCACCGTCTGTAGCAGCAATCTTGATTGTGCCATCATCACCGATTTCAATCGTAGTACCCGTTTCTTCAGTAAGCTGACGGATAGTTGCGCCACCTTTACCGATAACTTCTGCGATTTTCTTCTGTGGGATTTGCATCGTGTAAATACGCGGAGCAAACATAGATAACTCTTCAGAAGGTGCAGAAATCGCTTCGTCCATTACATTTAGAATGTGTAAACGTGCAGCTTTCGCTTGTTTAAGCGCGATTTGCATGATTTCTTGAGTAATACCTTCAATTTTGATATCCATTTGCAGTGCAGTGATACCGTTAGTTGTACCCGCTACTTTAAAGTCCATGTCACCTAAGTGATCTTCATCACCTAAGATATCTGAAAGAACAACAAAGTTTTCTTCTTCTTTAACTAAGCCCATTGCGATACCCGCAACTGAGGCTTTAATTGGAACACCTGCGTTCATAAGCGCTAAAGACGTACCACAAACCGATGCCATTGAAGATGAACCATTTGATTCAGTAATTTCAGATACAACACGGATTGAATATGGGAAGTCAGTCAATGTTGGCATTACAGCTTGGATACCACGCTTAGCTAGGTTACCGTGGCCGATTTCACGACGCTTAGGAGAACCAACAAAACCAGTTTCACCTACACAGAACGGAGGGAAGTTGTAGTTAAGCATAAAGTGGTTTTTGTGCGTGCCAGTTAAATCGTCGATTAACTGTGAATCACGTTCTGTACCAAGTGTTGCTGTTACTAATGCTTGCGTTTCACCACGTGTGAAGATTGCAGAGCCGTGAGTACGTGGAAGTACGCCCGTCATTACATCTAGAGCACGGATCATATCTGGTTCACGACCATCGATACGTTTTTCGCCAGCAGCGATACGGCCACGAACGATTTTCTTCTCAAGTGAACCGAATACTTTACCTACTTCTTGCTTATCAAGCGTTTCGCCTTCAGCAAGTTCGCTTGTTAGTGCTTCAACAACCGCATCTTTTGCAGCAGTTAATGCTTCTTTACGCGCTACTTTATCAGTAATACGGTAAGCTTCGCCTACTTTATCAGCAGCAAGAGTTGCTACTTTCTCTTCTAATGCAACGTTTTTCTCAGGTGCAGTCCAATCCCAAGTAGGCTTGCCTGCTTCTGCTTTAAATTCGTTAATTGCATTGATGATAGACTGTGATTGCTCATGGCCGTATACAACCGCGCCTAGCATTACGTCTTCAGCAAGTACGTCTGCTTCTGATTCAACCATAAGTACTGCGTTATCAGTACCCGCAACAACTAAGTCAAGTTGGCTCTCTTCAAGCTCTTTTAGTGTCGGGTTAAGTACGTATTCACCGTTAATGTAACCAACACGTGATGCACCAATTGGACCGCTGAACGGGATACCAGAGATAGCAAGTGCTGCTGATGTACCAATCATCGCAACCATATCAGGTTGGATTTCAGGGTTTACAGAAACAACAGTCGCGATAACTTGTACTTCGTTTACGAAACCATTTGGGAAAAGTGGACGAATTGGACGGTCAATAAGACGTGCAATAAGTGTTTCGCCATCGTTAGGACGACCTTCACGCTTAAGGAAACCACCTGGGATACGACCCGCAGCGTACATACGCTCTTGGTAGTTAACTGTTAGTGGGAAGAAATCTTGACCTGGTTGAGCTTCACGCTTACCAACAACCGTTACTAGTACTGACGTGTCGCCAATGCTTGCTAGTACTGCGCCGTCAGCTTGACGAGCGATAGCACCTGTTTCTAGCGTCACTGTGTGTTGACCTAGTTGAAATTCTTTTATAATTGCTTGCACTTAAAATATTCCTTAAATGTATTTTTAGTATTAATTAAGTTTTCATCAAAGTACCAATTACAGTACATAATTGTATTCAGTTGGAAATCAATTAAGTACTACAATTGGCAATGATGTAAATAACCGTAAATAAACCTTTTTATCTACGCGCCATAGTATATAACAAAGTCAGGTAAAATTGCGAGCCTAGTCCAGAGATAAACGCGTTGCTAAATTATGTACTTTGCTGTTACTTACAATGTGGCTTTTAGCTGATATTTCAAGGAGATTAATCGATGTGGATAGTGGGTATGGGGAAATTTAGACACAAAAAAAGGAGCTAAAAAGCTCCCCTTTTGATAATCAAGTTCTTAGCGACGTAGGCCAAGCTCTTTGATTAACGCAGTGTAACGCGAGATATCTTTACCTTTAAGGTAATCAAGCAGTTTACGGCGAGTGCTTACTTTACGAAGCAGACCACGACGTGAGTGGAAGTCATGCTTGTGATCAGCAAAGTGACCTTGAAGCTTGTTGATATCAAAAGTAAGTAATGCTACTTGTACTTCAGGTGAACCAGTGTCGCCTTCAGCGCGTGCGAATTTAGCAATGATATCGATTTTTTCTTGATTGCTTAGTGACATAATAACTCCAAAAGTTAAATTTAATAGGTGCTTTAGCCGATCACTAATTCAGCCAAAACGATTAAGCGGGCGTATTCTACCAATTATCAGCATAACTACAAGTTAAACTTTACTCTGGTTGTTGATTAGACAAGCCGCGCTTTGATTTTAAATGGCCATCAGGATTACGTTCGCCCGTACCAATAAATATTCCGTCAGCCAGTACCTTTATTGCACCTTCAGGCAGGGCTTTACCCAACACCACAGCTTGACCATGGCTAAATGCCATTCCCTGCTCTTTAGTAATTTCCACAACGGGTAAATCAACTAACGCGGTATCCATTGGCAATAATAGTTCGTCAAGGTAAGTGGAAGGCGCAACGTCTTGTTCTTTCGTTTGATTTAATAACGTTTCTAACTGCTCAAGTGTGACCATTTTATCTGCAGGGTAATGCCCTACAGCACTACGATGCAGCATAATCACATGCGCGCCACAGCCTAAGTTTTCACCTAAGTCATCAACGATAGTACGAATATATGTGCCTTTAGATACATGGGCAGTCATTTGTATTTCGTTGGCTTGCTCATCAAACTCATCAAGCGTTAAGCTAAATACGTTAATTTTTCGACATTTGCGAGGAACTTCTATGCCTTCACGCGCATATTTATATAAAGGTTTACCTTCATATTTAAGCGCTGAATACATTGATGGGTATTGGTCTGACTCACCTAAAAACTTAGCAATCTCTTCGCTTAGTAATTGGAAAGTAACATTCACATCGCGAGTTTCGACCACTTCGCCATCAGAGTCTGATGTGGTAGTACGTTCACCTAGCTTAGCTCGAACAACATAGGTTTTATCTGTATCGAGTAAAAACTGGGTAAACTTAGTCGCTTCACCAAAACAAATTGGCAGCATGCCGGTCGCAAGCGGATCAAGCGCACCTGTGTGCCCCGCTTTTTGCGCAAAATAAATACCTTTAGCCTGCTGTAATGCCTTGTTTGATGAAATGCCTTCTGGTTTGTTTAACAACAAAATACCATCAACTGGACGGCCTTTACTGCGTCTTGCCATTAGTCTTTAGTGCCTTCTTCGCTGTCATTTTCATCATCAACATGCTTAGCATTATCTTCACGAATGATAGAGTCCACTAAGTTAGAGATGCGCATCCCTTCCATTAATGAGTTATCAACCACAAATTTAAGCTCTGGCATAATACGTGCGCGAATACGTTTACCTAGTAACGAACGGATATAGCCCGTTGCTTCGTTCAGTACTTTTGCACTTTGTTTTGCTGCATTTTCGTCTTCAGTGTTAAACACCGTGATAAAAACTTTGGCATAAGATAAATCGCGTGATACTTCTACCGCAGACACTGTCACCATGCCTAAGCGCGGATCTTTAATTTCGCGTTGTAGAATCACAGCAATTTCTTTTTGAATTTGCTGAGCAACACGATCAGTGCGAGAAAATTCTCTCATTTCACTTTCCTAAAATTATAACTTATTGAAAAACAATAATAAGTTAACTAAATAATGGATACACAAATGGGGGCTGAGCCCCCATTTAAAATCTTAGCATAGGGTATGTTGGGCTATCGAGGTACGACCTTGAATGTCCAACACCACCTAATAACAATTAAAGACTACGTTGTACTTCAACTGTTTCAAATACTTCGATTTGGTCACCAACGCGAACGTCATTGTAGTTCTTAACGCCGATACCACATTCCATGCCGTTACGAACGTCCTGTACGTCATCTTTAAAGCGACGTAATGACTCAAGTTCGCCTTCGTAAATAACCACGTTATCACGAAGTACACGAATTGGTGCGCTACGCTTGATAGTACCTTCAGTAACCATACAACCAGCAATTGCGCCAATTTTTGGAGACTTAAATACATCACGTACTTCAGCAAGACCAATGATCTCTTGTTTAAACTCAGGAGCAAGCATACCAGACATGGCTTGCTTAACTTCTTCGATAAGTGCGTAAATTACGCTGTAGTAACGAAGGTCTAAGTTTTCAGAGTCAATCACTTTACGCGCTGATGCATCGGCACGAACGTTAAAGCCAACTACGATTGCGTTAGACGCTGCAGCAAGAGTTGCATCTGTTTCAGTGATACCACCAACACCAGAACCAACAATCTTCACTTTTACTTCATCAGTAGAAAGTTTAGTTAGTGAGTCTGAAATTGCTTCAATTGAACCTTGAACGTCTGCTTTAAGTACCACGTTAACTTCAGACACGTCGCCTTCAGTCATGTTAGTAAACATGTTTTCAAGCTTCGCTTTTTGCTGACGCGCTAATTTAACATCGCGGAATTTACCTTGACGGTAAAGTGCAACTTCACGTGCTTTACGCTCGTCTTTAACTACTGTCGCTTCATCACCTGCAGCTGGAATACCAGAAAGACCTAAAATCTCAACAGGGATAGAAGGACCCGCAGATTTAATGTCTTTACCGTTTTCATCGCGCATTGCACGAACACGGCCATACTCAAGACCACATAATACAATGTCACCTTGGTTAAGCGTACCTGATTGAACAAGGATAGACGCTACTGGACCACGGCCTTTATCAAGACGTGATTCAATAACAACACCTGCAGCCATACCTTCGCTAGGTGCATTTAGTTCTAACAGCTCAGATTGCATTAATACTGCTTCTAAAAGGTCATCAATACCAAGACCTGTTTTAGCTGAGATGTGAACGTATTGCGTATCACCGCCCCAATCTTCTGGGATAACGTCTAGCTGAGCTAGCTCGTTTTTAACACGGTCTGGATCTGCGCCTTCTTTATCCATTTTGTTAACAGCAATGATTAAAGGAACGCCAGCTGCGCGAGCATGCTGTACCGCTTCTTTAGTTTGTGGCATTACACCATCATCGGCTGCAACTACTAGGATTACGATATCAGTCGCTTTTGCACCACGAGCACGCATAGATGTAAATGCGGCGTGACCCGGAGTATCTAGGAAAGTGATCATGTTGCCGTTAGTTTCAACGTGGTATGCACCAATGTGCTGCGTAATACCACCGGCTTCGCCTGAAGCAACTTTAGCTGAACGAATGTAATCAAGCGTTGACGTTTTACCGTGGTCAACGTGACCCATAACAGTTACTACTGGAGCACGAGGCTCAGACTTACCATCTTCATGGCGGTCGTTAAGTACTGTTTGCTCTAATTCGTTTTCTTTAACGATGATAACCTTATGGCCCATTTCTTCTGCAACAAGTTGCGCAGTTTCTTGGTCAATAACTTGGTTAATCGTAACCATGTCACCCATTTTCATCATTGTTTTTACAACTTCAGCGCCTTTAACAGCCATGCGTGACGCAAGCTCAGCAACTGTAATTGTTTCACTAATACGCACTTCGTTTTTAACATCAGCCGTTGGTTTTTGGAAACCGTGCTGTAATGACGCTGGCGCTTTTAGTTTACCTTTTTTACCTTTAGACGCTGCAAATTTATCTTTTGCTGGCGCTTTTTTCTTTTTCTTCGCACGGCGTGAGCCTTGCTCTTCGCGAGCATCTGCTACATCTTCTGCTTCACGTGCGTAAGTTGAAGTCGTAAGGTGGTGATCCGCGGTTTCTTCGCGTTTCTTACGTTCTTCTTCTTCTTTCTTCCAGCGTGCTGAATTCTCTTCAGCTAGCTTTCTTGCCTCTTCTGCTTGACGTTTCGCTTCTTCTTCAGCTTTCTTCAATGCGGCCTCTTCTGCTTCTTTTTGCAGACGCTCAGCTTCGATGCGATCTTTCTCAGACTTAGCACTTTGCTCAGGGGTCATCTGCTGTTGTTTCGCTTTACGCTCAGCATCTGCTTTGCGTTTAGCTTCTTCTTTGGCTTTACGATCAGCGTCTTCTTTCGCTTTACGTTCTGCCTCTTGTTTCGCTTTCAATTCTGCGGCTTCTTGTTCAGCTTTTTGTTGCTCTTCAAGACGCGCTTTTTCTTCAGCGGCTAGACGTTGCTGTTCTTGCTCTTGCTCAACAGCACTTTTTTTCACGTAAGTGCGGGTTTTGCGAACTTCAACTTGCACAGCCTTTGCTTTACCCGTAGAGCCAGTCACACTTAATGTGCTTTTGCTCTTACGTTGCAATGTCATACGCGCTGGACCTTCAGATCCAGTACCGCCATGTTGCTTGCTTAGGTGATCAAGTAACGTTGCTTTTTCAGCTTCTGTTACATTATCGCCTGCTTGTTTAGTAATACCGGCTTGTGAAAACTGCTGTAGCAATTTATCAACAGTTGTACCTATATCACCGGCTAGTTTTTCAACATTTACTTCTGCCATAGTCTCTAATACCTCCGTTAATAAATTACTCGTCTGCAAACCAACAAATATTACGTGCAGCCATAATTAGCTCGCCCGCTTTTTCTGCAGATAGCTCTGTAATATCTACAAGCTCATCAATGCCTTGCTCAGCTAAGTCTTCAAGTGTTACTACACCCTTACTTGCCATAACAAATGCTAAATGACGCTCTAAGCCTTCAAGCGCAAGTAAGTCTTCAGCAGGCTCAGCGCCTTCTAAGCTTTCTTCCGTTTTAAGGGCTTTCGTTGTTAATGCATCTTTTGCACGTGAACGTAATACGTCCACTGTTTCTTCATCTAAGCCGTCGATTTCTAAAAACTCAGAAGCAGGTACATACGCAACTTCTTCAAGTGTTGAGAAACCTTCGTTGATAAGTAATGACGCAAACTCGTCATCAATATCTAAGTTTTCAGTAAATAAGTTAATTAACTTATCTGACTCAGCTTCGTTCTTAGCGCGCATTTCATCAACGGTCATTACGTTTAATTCCCAGCCAGTTAACTGGCTTGCTAAACGTACGTTTTGACCATTACGACCAATAGCTTGTGCTAAGTTATCAGCTTCAACAGCAATATCCATTGAGTGAGTGTCTTCATCCATTACGATTGAAGCCACTTCTGCTGGTGCCATTGCGTTAATAACAAACTGTGCTGGGTTGTCATCGTAAAGTACGATATCAACACGCTCACCGCCAAGTTCTGACGATACCGCTTGAACACGTGCGCCACGCATACCAACACACGCACCTACAGGGTCTATACGCTTATCATTAGACTTAACTGCGATTTTAGCGCGTGAACCTGGATCACGAGCTGCGGCACGTAATTCAATCATCTCTTCGCCAATTTCTGGCACCTCAATGCGGAATAATTCCATCAGCATTTCTGGTTTAGAACGGGTTACAAATAACTGTGCACCACGTGCTTCTGGTTTAACTTCATATAGAAGACCACGAATACGATCGCCTGGGCGGAAGTTTTCACGTGGCAGCATGTCGTCACGGTAAATAACCGCTTCTGCGTTATTACCTAAATCAAGTACGATTGCATCACGCGTTGCTTTTTTAACAACACCCGTTACTAGCTCGCCTTGCTGATCTTTGTACGCTTCAACCACTAAGGCACGCTCTGCTTCACGTACTTTTTGTACGATTACTTGCTTAGCCATTTGTGTTGTTATGCGGTCAAATTTAATTGATTCAATCTGCTCTTCTACGTAGTCGCCCATTTTCAAGTCTGGTTCTTCAACTTGAGCAGCTTCTAACGTGATTTCGCTGTATGGATTCTCTAAAGAACCATCTTCTAATACTTCAGCTATTTGCCAGCGACGGAATGTATCGTAATCGCCAGTTTTACGGTCAATTGCAACACGTACATCAATTTCACCATCATGCTTTTTCTTTGTCGCTGTCGCTAATGCGAACTCTAGAGCTTCAAAAATCTTTTCTTTTGGAACCGCTTTCTCATTGGAAACGGCTTCAGCAACCAATAATATCTCTTTTGCCATGGGTAATGCCTCGCTTGCCCTATTCCTTCGCACTCGAATTAAAACTTTGCGATTATGTTCGCACGTTCAATGTTACTAAGCATGATTAAATGCTCTGCACCATCGCTAGATAATGTGATCATATCGCTGCTAACTGCTATTAAGTCGCCTTTAAAATTACGGCGACCGTCTTGTGGAAGCTTAGTACGCACGCGTACTTCCTCTCCTTGCGCCTGCTCGTAGTGATCTTGTTTGAATAATGGACGATCAACACCAGGAGACGACACTTCCAAATCATATTCGTTTGTAATCGGGTCTTCGACGTCTAAAATCGCACTAATTTGACGACTGGCATCTGCACAGTTGTCAACTGAAATTCCATCCTCGTGAGCAATGTATACTCTTAAGGTAGAATGGCGACCCGCTTGTACAAACTCAAGACCATGTAATTCAAAGCCTAGCATTTCTACCGCAGGCGTTAACATGGTTACTAAATCTTGTTCAAGTTTTGTCACGAAAATCCTCCATACAAACAAAAAAAGGGCTTATAGCCCTAAAATACTGAGTTTAAATTTTGATTTAATCGATAAACATTAAATCAAACGGTGCAGATACAACAACGCCCCGAACCAAGCGGGGCGTCACACCAAAAAACGCAAAACTGTGTGGCCTAGGGCCAAGCTTGGTTGCGAGTCAGTACCCTGACCAAATTAAACTTCATTAGCTTAAACGCAAAACGCGCATTACTTAGAATGCGCGATATAAAGTAGTAAGTTTAAACCTACTATTAAGATTGGTTGCGGGAGCCGGATTTGAACCAACGACCTTCGGGTTATGAGCCCGACGAGCTACCAGACTGCTCCATCCCGCGCCAATAGATAAAAAGTTAATAACTTAATATCGCTGTTAGTAAATTTTATAACCTACTAAACAATGGCCGCTATTATAAGGATGTGCCGCTAAATTAGCAACCATAATAACTAATAAGTTGATAAAAAAAGCAACCTAGTTTATCGCCTTACCTACACTATGTTTGCTATAAAATTTGAATCGTTACAATCAACCGCTGTATTAAATTGCATTCGGTGCTCTATTATCGGTAACCTGAACTTTGGATAATAAATCTATCTCAAGCAGCTATTTTCAGCGCTAACTGCGTTGAATTTACTTGCAATAGGCTAGCTATTGACGCGTAATTTCGCCTTGTTTTCACTGAAAATCTCTGGCTAGAGAAAATAAACATAAATATCATTTTTGATTTAATATGTTAGTAAACCTCTTAACCAGAGTTCAGGTTAAACATACTTTAAGAAATAGATCGCTTTTAAAAATATCACGTATAAAAGTTAATTTTGGCTAATTATGAAAAAATACAACACACTAAGATTGATTTTAGGTGATCAGCTCAATCCTGCTCATTCGTGGTTTAAAGACAAATCAGACGACACAGTATTTGTTATTGCTGAGCTTATACAAGAAGCACACTATGTAAAACACCATGTACAAAAAATATCAGCCTTTTTTAAAGCCATGGAAAACTTCGCTAATGCATTAAAAGATGCTGGCTTCAATGTTTTACATCTCACGCTAGATGACACCAAAGACGATGATGACTTACCCGCTCTTTTAACGCGTTTAGCCAAGCAGCATGAATGTACCTCTATTGAATATCAATACCCAGATGAGTACCGTTTAAAAACACAACTTCACGAATTCGCGACTAATAGCGAGTTAACCGTGAATGCCTGTGACAGCGAGCATTTTTTATTAGCATTTAACGACATAGATAAACGCTTTAAAAAAGATAAACACGTCACCATGGAGCATTTTTATCGGGCAATGCGTAAGCAGTTTGATATTTTAATGGAAGATGACAAACCTGCCGGTGGGCAATGGAACTTTGATGCCAATAACCGTAATAAGTTTTCAAAAAGTGATTTAGCCGATATTCCTGGCCCTAAATTATTTAAAAATGACGTGAGTGCCATTATTGAGCGCTTAGATTCGCATAACGTAGGATATTTTGGACAAATAGAAACTCAGTTAAGCTGGCCAACAACCCGTAAGCAAGCAATAAGTGCGCTTGATCATTTTTGTGCGCATTTACTACCTCGATTTGGTCAGTTTCAAGATGCGATGACAGATCAATGTCCTGATAAAGATACCTTTTATCACAGCCGATTATCGTTTGCGTTAAATGCCAAAATTTTACCCCCTCGCTATGTTATCGACCGTGTTGTTAAAGAGTACCAACAACGTCAAGATGAAATATCTATTTCTCAGGTTGAAGGCTTTATTCGCCAAGTTCTGGGTTGGCGCGAATATGTGCGTGGCGTGTATTGGAAAAACATGCCCGATTACGCCAACAAAAACCAGCTTAATGCAACTCGTGTACTGCCGAGTTATTTTTGGAATGGTAAAACAAAAATGAATTGCTTAAGCCACTCATTAACACAAAGCTTAGACAGCGCGTATGCTCATCATATTCAGCGCTTAATGGTAATAGGCAATTTTTGTTTATTAACCGCCATTAATCCTGATGAAGTCGATGAATGGTATTTAGGTGTTTATATCGATGCAATTGAATGGGTAGAAATGCCTAACGCCCGAGGGATGAGCCAGTTTGCTGACGATGGCATCATAGCCACTAAGCCTTATGCGGCTAGCGGCAACTATATAAATAAAATGAGTGACTACTGTAAAAGCTGCCAATACAAAGTAAAAGAAAAAGTGGGTAAAGACGCGTGTCCGCTAAACAGCCTCTACTGGCAGTTTATGCACAAACACCGAGAGCGACTTGAGAAAAACCCACGAATAGGCATGGTTTATCGTAATTGGGATAAACAAGATGAATCATTACGCCAAGCAACCTTAGAGCAAGCTAGCAACTATTTAAATAATATTGAAAAGCTGTAAATATAAATGCCTTCAATTGGTGGCAGTATCCTTGATAGTTAATATTAAAGTACCAAAACCAGGTAATATTGTTAATTAAATGTTTAATTTATTTGTCATGTCAGTGTAATGAGCTTATTTTTTAATAGCACCTCTTACTCCAAACTATGATGAGAATAAAATGAAAAAACAATTAATTGCAGCGACACTTTTATTACTCGGTACAAGCCAAGCTCAAGCTTTTAGTCAAGAAACTCACAAACGTATTGTTCTTGATGCCGTAAATTATATGCAGCAACACCCAGCCAGCACCGAATATGCTGCCCTACGTCAGTACGCTGCACAAAACAATCTGACAATCTCTGAATTAGCCGAGCTGCTAGGACAAGCGGCTTATGATGTAGATGACTTTGAAGACACCTTTTTCTGTGGTGCCATTACAGGTTCGTGTGTTCAAGCGCCTGTATGGGGAGCAGCGCAAAGTATAGTTAAATATACAAGCTATTGGCATTTTCAAAATCATACCCAAGGTGCAGACCAACATGGAAACGATTTTGGTGGTTATAATTATGAGAAGCTCACCGTTTGGGGCACTATTGATAATCTTGCATCTGCTTGGCTTAAAGGTGACTACCTTGATGATGGTAAAGGGGGAGAAACAGGTTGGTTCAATGCCGACTCTTCAAAATATAACAGTTATGGTGTAACAGAATCTCACTACAGAATCGATAGCAACTCAACCTATTCTATGTACGATGACTTTGAAGAAATGCCATTTCAACCTATCGATAATTTAGGGCAATATTGGTATCAAAGTTACTTACAAAGCGGAAATCCTCAAGTATTAGGGTTTGTATTTCATACGACTGATTTATTACAACCTCACCACACATGGACCACATCAGACCTTAACCACTCTAGCTGGGAAAGTTGGGTAAAAGATTACTATGATCAAGAGCAGCTCAACGATTTATCACTCGTTACTCAAGCAATGCAAACGTTCTCGCCTTTAGATAAAAATAGCCAAGATGTTCGCCCATTATTAACTCAAGGCGGTTCATTTTCTTATGCACAGGGTGGAATTGTACTCAATTCAAAAGATCATTTTGATCGCCTTAATATAGCTAAGCAAGTAGTGCCCCATGCAATAGCAATGGTGGTGCACTTATTGAACCACGCCATGGTTGCTCGCTAATGAAAAAAATGGCTATTTTAGTGATTACATTACTAGGGGCGTGTTACCACTCCCTAGTAATGGCCTCATTTACACAATACAGTAGTGATGAAGTTAACTTTATGCATCGTGCTTATTTAAAGCACAAACCTGAAATTACAATCAATGAAGTTAGAACTCGTCTGTATGAGAATCAGTTTTTGTTACAACAAGCAGCGCTAAAAACACCTGCAATAATAAAACGACAATCTGCCGTTGGTTTTAGTACTCAATACCATGTTGAACGTTACTTAAAAAATCTGTTCGATTCGCAATTAGCTATAAAGGCACAGTCAAGTCAGGTAAAGCTTGACACTTATGATAGCCATTGGCTTAAACACACATTAGGGCCCTACCCTAAAAATGGTCAATATGTGCAAAGCTTGATTAAAAAAATGCAGCAGATCGATTTAACCCCTATTTTGTATAATTCTATTAATTTATATGAATTTATCGATACACTATCAATGCAGGTACGTTTTAAACTCCATAGAGGAGATAGTGAACTATTCAAAAGTGAATTAATAAAAAAACGGCAATTCAATATAGCGTTTTCAAAAGCCAAACCGATTTTGGCAAAACAGAATATTGATATTGAACATCTGTATGAAATAGCTAAAGGAGATATTTTGCGACCCTCCATTCAAAGCTGGCTAGGCATAAATACAATGATGCACATGCAGAGCCCTGTTCTTGAAAAGCTAGAGCAACAAGTAAACAAAAGCGAAATTAAAGCGTTTTATCAAGCAAATAAATCGCAGTTTAAATTTTTAAGTCAGGTAAAAGCCCACGGAGCTCAATTTGCTAATCGAGCCAATGCTGTAGACTTTCGCACGTTGGCGGATAACAAATCACTTGAACAAGCATTAGTAATATCAGGAAAACAAGATATATATGCTCAATACAATAGTGAATTAAACCGCAAAAACAAAAGTAGTTGGGTTGTACAACTTGCGTTCACAACTAAAGAAAACACCATTTCCGCTGTTATACGTACACCTAGTGGTGAATGGGTGGTGATACACAGTTATGAGCATCAGTTTGATTACTTTTTGCCAGAAGATGAAACCGTTCGATACCAAGCAACAAAGGCCATCGCAAAACAAAAAGCGGCACAACAGTATGAAAATAACTGGCTCAAGTGGCAAAATAAGACGGGAGTAATTTTATGAGTAAAAAAAATTTCGTTTCTGTCATTGCTTTAGCTTGTGTTGGTATTTACACACTTTTCACTCATTATACTAGCAAACCAACAATAGAGAATATTGATGGCCTTGACCAAGCTAAAAGTGTCAAGCAAACAACGTCCCTTGAGCTGACAGCTGATGACATGACTCAAGAGTTGGAAAGCACGCAATTGAAAACGGCTACAATTAGTAACACTAGTCCTCCCCCCTTGCCAACAATAACCTCTGTGGCCTATTTACCTAACATAGTAAAAAATACTCAGCCAGTGGCTCAGTACAGTGGTGATTTAAATAATCACCAGGCATATCAAGATTTCCATCTTGAACAGCAAAAACAGCTAGAACAACGTTTTGTTATTGCTGCAAAAGCCAAAATATTAAAGCTTGAAGACTTACTTGCTAAAGGCCGACAAAAAAAGCTTTCACAAGAACAACTACAAGTTGCAATAGATAAAATTAACGCTTTAAAACAAATGCAAATAGATTTAAAAGACTAACAACGCAAAAAGCCGCCAAATGGCGGCTTTTCACAGGGAAAATACGTGTGCTATCTAAGCTATTTACTTTCTAGCATATTGCCTGAGCCAATTTCAATTTTTCGCGGCTTCAGCGCTTCTGGGATCTCACGCTCAAGATCAATACTCAGTAAGCCGTTGGCTAGGTCTGCGCCAAGTACTTTAACGTGGTCACCTAACTGGAACTTACGCTCAAAGTTGCGCTCGGCAATGCCTTGATGAATGAATTTACGTTCATCGTTTTGTTCTTTACCTGCTTTAGTGCCCGATACAACTAACGTGTTGTTTTCAGATTGTAGGCTTAACTCGTCTTCACTAAATCCAGCAACTGCCATAGTGATACGGTATTTGTCTTTATCAAGCGCTTCGATGTTGTATGGAGGAAAACTTGGCTGCTTGTCAGTTCGTGCAGCGGCATCCATTAATGATGCTAAGTGATCGAAACCAATGAATGAACGGTATAGGGGTGATAAATCTACTGTACGCATAATAATATCCTCATATTTAAGCGATATATTGCTGCCACTTTTCGTTTGAACAAGTAACGGCAAAATTTAATTAATAATATAATTTTCAAATAGTTCTGTTTAAATGAAGACCCATCAGGCGTCCTCAAATAACTATTTATGGGCGGACAATTTTATTTCAAGATTTTTTTATAAAATATTTTTTATTTTTTTACAGGCCCTGAAAAAAGCGAACACAATAATCGTTTTTTTGCACTGTAATAAATAATGAAATTAGTTACACTAGGGTCAACTAATTTGAGGAGAGCGTTATGTTAACAGTAATTTTTGGCCGTGAAGGCTGCCCTTTTTGTGTTCGCGCTAAAGATGTTGCAGAGCAACTTGCTAATGACCGCGATGATTTTAAATACCGCTACATCGACATCATCAAAGAAGGCATCAGTAAAGAAGATTTAGAAAAGTCTGCAGGCAAGCCATGCCCGACTGTGCCACAAATTTTTGTAGACCAAACACACATTGGTGGTTTTACAGAATTTGAAGCCTACGCCAAAGAAAACCTAGGCCTTTACCAGTAAATTTGTAGGTATATTGTTAACCAGCTTAATTAACGCACAACTTGGGCTGGTTAAATTTCGACCAACATCAAACACATATAAATTAGTTGTAATTTATACAAGCATTTGCCTCGTATTTCCTATACAATGCGCGCCTCTTTAAATTCGTTGAGGCGTATTAATGTCAGAACCAGTCACGTTTGAATCTCTAAATCTTTCTCCTGCAATTTTAAAGGCAGTTGAAGAGTTGGGTTACAAGACACCATCTGAAATCCAAGCTCAATGTATACCGTTATTGCTAGAAAGAAAGGACGTACTGGGACTAGCACAAACGGGTACAGGTAAAACAGCAGCATTTGCACTGCCATTACTAAATAATATTGACCCGTCTGTGAAACAGCCACAGATCCTTGTACTCACACCAACCCGTGAGCTTGCGATCCAAGTAGCTGAGGCATTTGAACAATATGCAAAACACACTCGTGGTGTTGAAGTACTGGCACTATATGGTGGCCAGAGCTACAGCATCCAGTTGAGCGCACTTCGTCGTGGCGCACAGATTATTGTTGCTACACCGGGTCGTTTAATCGATCACATAAACCGTGGCACTATCAAGTTTGATGCTTTACAAGCACTTGTACTTGATGAAGCCGATGAAATGCTACGTATGGGCTTTATCGATGATGTTGAAAACATCATGGAAAAAACGCCGCGTGAAAAGCAAACATGTCTTTTCTCTGCGACTATGCCTAAGCAAATTCAAAACATCAGCAGCAAATATATGAACAATCCTGAACAGGTTCATATTTCTGCACGCAACTCAACTGTATCGTCAGTAGAGCAAGTGTTTTGGAATGCACACGTACATAAAAACAAAGCCATTGTCCGTTTCTTAGAAGCAGAACAATATGAAGGTGCTATTGTTTTCGTACGTACACGTAACGATACAGTACAACTAGCTGAGTTATTAGAGCGCGAAGGTTTTTCTGCTGCGCCGCTTAACGGTGACATGAACCAGCAAGCGCGTGAGCGCACAGTTGATCGTTTAAAAAGCGGCATGCTAAACGTTGTTATTGCAACAGACGTAGCGGCACGTGGTCTTGATGTAGACCGTTTAAGCTTAGTTATCAACTACGACATTCCACAAGATTCTGAAGCCTACGTTCACCGTATCGGCCGTACAGGTCGTGCTGGTCGTACTGGTAAAGCGATTCTTTTCGTTAAGCATAACGAGCGTTATTTACTTAAAAATATCATTCGTCATACTAAATCTGAAATCGCACAAGTTGAATTACCAACAGCTAAAGTTGTTGAAGAGAAACGTATTAATGCGCTTCAAGAAAAGCTTACGCTTGCACTTGAAAACAAAGATATTACTTTCTTTAACGAAGTGGCTGCCAACATGGCACAAAAACTTGAGCTTGCTCCTGAAGACTTAGCGGGTGCATTACTGTGTTTAGCACAGCAACAATCGCCAATTAAAGTTGAAGAAGTTAAGATTCAACCGCGTGAGCGTAACGAACGCAACCCTCGCAACGACCGTAATGATCGTGGTGACCGTGGCCGTCGTAACGAACGTGGCGGTGAGCGCGCTGAGCGTAAACCTCGCGAGCGTAATAGCCGTGATGCAGGCCCTATGGATACGTACCGTATCGAAGTAGGTCGTGAGCATGGTGTTCAGGTTAAGAACATTGTTGGTGCAATTGCTAACGAAGCAGACATTTCAAGCAAGTTTATTGGTGACATTCGTCTTCACGACAGTCACAGTACGGTACAATTACCGCAAAACATGCCTAAAGATGTACTTGATCACTTCCAAAAAGTGTTTATCTGTAAACGCCCAATGGGTATGACATTAACACAAGATCAAGGCCCTTCTGAGCCACGCGGCGAGCGTTCTGAACGCCCTGCTGGTGACAAGAAGCGTAGCTTTAATAAAGATGGCCAACGCCCTGATAAGCGTAGCGGCCCTCGTAAAGAACGTCGCCCAGTTAGCTTCACCGCTAAGTAAGCAACGACTCTTTAGTAAAAAAACCTTGCCACGAAAGTGCCAAGGTTTTTTTGTGTCTGAAATTCAGGTATCAGGTCAGCTTAATCTTCGTAACTCGAAGCCGCAAGCCAGTATTAGGTACTTAACTAACATATTGAATTAAAAATATTTTGTTTGTTTTCTCTAACCAGAGATTGCAGTAAAAACAAGGCGAAATTACGCGTCAATAGCTAGCCTATTGTAAGTAAGTTCAACGCAATTAGCGTTAAAAAAGCTGCTTGAGATAGCTTAATTATCCAAAACTCAGATTAATTAATGTGTATAAACATGTTTTCTTTGATTTTTAAAACAATAAAATTTATGTAAACTAAGCAAAGGCTATAATTCATGGACGAATTAAAAATTGAAAAGAAATTACGATAACTTACTCTTTGTAGTAATAATGTTACCTATTTTATTATGCATCATTATTCCTATTTTAATGGACTTTACAGATCCACCATTTATCACAAATGAAATATACGACGTTATTTTCTTTATAGCATTCCCTATTATTTGTGGCGCATCATTCATCTATTTAAATATACTTGTATTCAATAAATATAGACGCTGCAGTAAATACAGGAAGCATCTTAAATATAGTTTTTCAGATACAAAAACGAAATTATCATTAATATTCGCGTACCCATTAATCCCTTTGTTAATCTATGCAAGTCTCTATTTTTTATTCTCTGCCCCCATTAAATTATGGGCTTACTACACGCAAGGCGACTATTGGTATAAGGAATATATCCTAACTGATGTACAAAAGTGTGGTTCTGATTATGAAGATAATTGTACTCGTTTATATTTTAAAGATCCTAAAACAAACGAAACTCATGATTTTAGGTGGTACGACGATAAGTCTACAATAATGAATAACAAAAACGATTATGTTTATATTTTTGGTGAGGCTAGTTTGTTTGGTTATATAGTGAGAGATTTAGAAAGATAACTTAGACTTACTTTGAATATTACAGCACTTTTATATAAACCTCACTCGAGTGAGTGAGGTTTATGAATCAAGATATAAGTTAAGGCGCCACAGCGGGATACACGTAGCTGGCATCAAGTCCTAATGGGATACCGAGTGCCCAGTAGCCTAGCAAGAAGATACTCCAACCGATCATAAAGGCGATTGAATACGGTAGCATCATCGCGATAAGCGTACCTATGCCTGTGCCTTTAACGTATTTTTGACAGTACACCACCACCAGCGGGAAGTATGGCATTAGCGGGGTGATAATATTAGAGCTAGAATCTCCCACACGGTACGCTGCTTGCGTTAAGTCTGGCGAAATACCGAGCTGCATTAGCATAGGTACAAATACCGGACCTAATAGTGCCCACTTAGCCGAGCTTGAACCAACAAACAAGTTTACAAAACCAGTTAGGAAAATAATGCCCACAACCGTCACAGAGCTTGGTAACTCCATTGCTTTTAATACTTGAGCCCCTTCAATTGCCAGTAAAGCACCTAGGTTTGATTTACTAAATGCAGCAATAAATAATGAACAAAAGAATGCCATAACAATGTAATACGCCATACCATTCATGGCTTTGCTCATCGCGTCTATCATGTCTTTAGAGCTTTTAAAGGTGCCTACGGTAAAACCATATACTGCGCCTGGGATCCAAAATAATAAGAAGATTAGCGGCACTATTGATTGCATTAATGGTGAACTAAAGTTTGTTAAAGAACCATCGCTGCTGCGCATCGCTGAATCAGCGGGTGCAGATACATACGCTAATAATGCAATACCTGCAATCATTACGCTACTGGCAATAAGAAAGGCGCGCTTTTCGTCACTACGGGCATCTTCAAATGCTGGTAGGTCTTGAGTTTCGCCATCAACTGGTGAATTTTTTAAACGTGGTTCAATAATTTTATCGGTGATATACCAACCTAACATCACAATAAATAAGCTTGATGCTGAAGCAAAGCCCCAGTTATTAAGCGGGTTAATGCTCATTGTTGGATTAATAATTTGTGCTGCACTTTGCGTAAAGCTTTGCAGTAATGGGTCAATTCCAGATGGAATAAAGTTAGCACCAAAGCCACCACTTACCCCAGCAAATGCCGCTGCAATACCGGCAAGCGGATGACGACCTGCTGCAAAAAATATTACCCCAGCAAGTGGAATAACCAGCACATACCCTGCATCGGTAGCCGTATGGCTCACAATAGCTACCAAAATAATTGAGGGTGTTAGTAATTTTCTAGGCGTTACTTTGAGCATTAATTTAAGGCCGGTATTAATAAAGCCCGAATGCTCTGCAACGCCTACACCTAGCATAGCAACCAGTACTACACCCAGTGGCGCAAAACCGGTGAAAGTTTTTACCATAGAAGATAAAAAAGTGGCCAACGAATCGCTGGCAAGCATGTTATTAATGATAATGGCTTCGCCAGTACGAGGATCTATTGCATCAAATGTGACGCTTGAAAACCACCAAGACAAAAACCAGATTAATAACATGGCAAACAAAAAGATAATTGCTGGATCAGGAAGCTTATTACCTACCCGCTCAACAAAATTTAAAAATCGCGCAACTATGCCAGTTGGCATTGTCGCATCATTATTGTTATTCATTTCACTTGTTCCCTAGAATTTAGACTGTGCTACTTTAGCGTATCTAAGGAATGAGGTAAATTTTAACTGAATAAACAAGTTCTTTTTTAGGCACAAAAAAACGCGGCTCAGTAGCCGCGCTATTTTTAATGAATAAAAAAAGCTTATGCAAGTGCTTTTACTTCATCCCATATTCTTACTACGAGTGCTTTATCATCTTCATTAAGTTCGCCATTGCGATAAGCTTTTACTAAGCTTTTTTCAACCGTGTCGTTTAGTTCTGCAATTTCTAGATTTAACTCTTCAACTTGTGCATAACCTACGGCTAAATCAAAGTGGCCGCGTAAATAACCGCCAGCAAATAACTCGTCATCGGTGGCTTTTATCACTAAATCATCAAAATATTGCTGCGCAGCATCTATGTAATTTACTAAACTCATGTGTTACTTCTCCTCTGGGTGCAGCCCATCTTGATGACCTACTGCATACATAATATGGTCGTTAAACCCACTGGTTACACGTATATAACCGCTTAATTCATCATCTAATTTGCTATCGCCGGTATCACAAATCAGCGGTCGGCCATTTAAAGCCTGTAATTTTGTTTTAGTAGCCACCACAATAATATTATCGCGGCCTATCGCTTTAATTAACGCAGGACTGAGTTGTTGATTGCCTCGACCAAAAATATGCCCTTGACCGCCAATTAGAGTGATCACTAATTTTGTTTTACGTTCTTTGGTAAGTTCAAGAAGTTGCTGGGCTGTTAGGTCTTGCCCTACTAAAGCTTGATCTTCAACGAGATCAACACCGAGTAAGGTGTTTTCAAGCCCCATCTCTTCCATCACTGCGCCAACGGTAGAGCCACTACCCATGACATAGAGGATATCGGCATCCATTTCACTAACGACATAAGCAGCTATATCTGCTAACACCAGCTCGTCAGTTTCTTTACCGCCATTTTTAACCGCTTGTACATAGCGCACTTCACTTGGCACTTGCATTTCACCATAACGTTTTGCTTTTACTGTTCCTTGGCGAAAAGCCACTTCATCAATGTCCATCACATCAGCATCGCTTAATGTTACCAGCTCACCTTTTACCAGCATTTCAACTACACGGCCTGCGGCTTTTGGCGTTATGGCATAGACGCCGGAATGAATTTTACACCCAGCAGGAATGCCCAACACGGGTACAGAGTCTTCTACAGCATGGCAAATATTGCGCGCCGTTCCGTCGCCACCAGCAAATAAGATTAAATCTACACCTTGTTGCTGTAATAAACGAGCTGCAGCTTCGGTATCGTCACTGGTTGTGGGTGAGTTACTTTGATAAACCACTTGCGTATTAAAGCCCAACGCTTTTGCTGTTTGCTCCCCCATTTCATCATTAACAGTATAAATAGTAATGTTTGATTGATGAGGTACAAGCACTTCAAGTGCAGCTTTAGTGCGGCTATTTGACTTAGGCTCTGCACCTAATGCAATGGCTTTAGCAGCGGTGTCTTCACCGTCACTACCCTTAAGCGCAACACTACCACCGAGCCCTGCGACCGGATTTACAATCAATCCTAACTTAAACTGCATCTTTTAACTCCTCGGGAGAATGCCATGAAAACTGCGCAGCATGTAATGGCCACGTGGTGTTATAAAATTTACACAGTGCTTTTAATAGTAAGGTTGTTCTTGGGTTAAACCCGTTTTGCAATAACTCTAATAACTTTGCATGAACGCGAGACTGAAACGCAAATCGACATGTTTGCTCACCATTTAAATTATCTACCGATACGTTAAAATCAAACCCGGCAGCCACACTCAATGCCCACTCTATTGCTTGAGGTTTTACCTCTACTGATTCAAACTCCGCTTGCTGTGAAGCATCGCGCCCATCAGGGCAATACCAATAACCATAATCTTCAACTAAGCGGCGCTGAGAACCTGCCACTAACCAATGGGCTATTTCATGCAATGCACTGGCATAAAAACCATGGGCAAACACAATTTGATGATGCGGGGTTGTATCATTTGCGGGAATGTAAATAGGCTCATGCTCACCTTTTACCAAACGCGTGTTATAGCTTTGGTAAAAAGTGTATTCGAAAATAGAAATTAGATCAGCTACTTGGTGCATAAATACTTCGTATACTCGTTTGAACCCGATGCTTTAAAGACAGATGAAATTAGTATAAAGCACACTAAAAACGAAGCGAATTGTACGTACTTTTATCTACAAAGTAAAAAATTAGCGATGCATTAATTAAGGCTTCCTTACCATACTTTATTTACTGAACGCTTAATTACGCTTACCATACACCAACCAAAAACCTGAATTGACTCACTCTTATGGTTAAACAACACAGCTCTTTGTCGTGGCTATTTATCTCTTTTACTTTTTTAACACTGTTGGCTACTTCTGCCAGCAGTTATGCAAAAAGCATAAGTATTAACGTATTTGCTATTCCCTCTAAGCCTATTGTTGAGCTAGTCGCTAACACCAGCAATGAATTGGCCTCGCACCAAATTACTACGTTTTACCAACAAGGGTTACCCGTACACGCCACCTTGTATTTAACGGATTACCCACTTGAAGCACAAAACGAAATTAAGCAAATGGTTGAGCGCATTGTAAAAGAGCATCAGTCGTTTGAGATAAAAGCCAATGGATTTAGTGTATCACCAAGTAATTGGGCATTTATAAACTTAGAAAAATCATATCAGTTACAACGCTTAGCCGATGAGGTTACCCTCAAGCTTGAGCCGCTTCGCGATCATCAAGCACCAGTGCCTAGCTGGGTAAAGCATTACCCTAATAAGCTTGTGGCTTTTGAACGTTATGGCAGCCCTAATGTATTTCAGAATTTTCAGCCGCATTTAACACTACTCGCTAATGAACAAAGCCCAGCATTAGCGTTAGTAAAAAAAGCACTGCACGCTGAGCCACCGCAGGCACAAGGGGAAATAATTGGGATTGGAATTGGAGTGTCTGATCAGTTTGGTCAACAAAAAGAAATACTCGCTAAGTACTTTTTTGATGCCAAATAAATAGTTAATAACAGGGCTAATTACACACTTTAAACTAATAATGTTTATGGGTTTGTGGTTAGCTTATCTGTTAAATGTTTTTTAAGTATGCGGGTGTTACGCGTATTTGCTTTAAATATAGCATCAAAAATATCTCCAAAAAATGGAATGAGCCCGCCAACAAAATCAATCAACATATTTATAATAATACGGCTTTTTACTCGCTTGCTAACACCTAAGCGCTGCGCTTCAATTAGTACATAGCCAGACAAAATAAGGCCTGCTAAATCACCCATCACAGGTAAAAGCCCAATCAACGACTCTACACCAAATTTAAATTTAGTAAACGGAATACCAATGCTGCTATCGGTAAAGCGGCTAAACTCTTCGAGCCGTTTTATGGTGGCTTTATATTCAGTTTGTGAGATGGAAGCTTGATTGTTTTTTTGCATAATAACAGCTCTCTTATTTTTAGGTGCGCTGAGCACATTTAAATTATTGAGCGGCAATAAAGATGTATAGCCTGTATATACTAAACGCACTACTTTACACTAAAAGTATCAAAGTTCGAGGCTATATAAAAGCTTACTGTAGATTCATTTTAAATAGTGTACTCTCATCTTTAAAGTCCAATAATATGCAAGGATTGCCTATGAATAAATCTAGCTATAGCCCTCGCTTCATTATCTTGTTTATTGTTGCTTGTGTGATTGTTTTTCCAGTCATTAGTCAAGGAGAAGATATGTTTAGCTGGTTCAAAAAGAAAAAAGAAGTATTTTTAAGCCCTGAAGTCAATGGTGTTGTTACAGACAATGGCACACCAGTTGCCAACTTATAAATAATACGATCATTAATGTATTTAGATGAGATTGACCGTCGTGACACTGCAATTACCGATGAAGATGCCACTTTCATTTCCCAAAAAAAAACAATTTTCTCATCTATTCCAAATAAATTAATTCCCGAAGACCGCGTACACCAAAAAATTGTTATAGAGCAAAATGATAATTCTATCATTGGTTTATGGGGAGCAACTCAGCCTGATATATACGAAATTCTTGAGTACACAGATAAATTAAAATTTCTAAATTGCGAACTAACTAATCCATTAGGAAGATTTGAATTTAAGAATAATATTAATAAGCACCTTAATAGAGTTGCGACAAGTATTTGCACATGGGACGAAGATTACATTCCCACATGGATTATGGATAATTGTCAGGAAAAGTATGAAATTCATAATGGTGATTTGAATAATCTAACAGAGCGTTTTACAGGGAAAAAGGTTGAACTATGAATAAAAAAATATCACCAAGCACGGCAGTTACCGTTGCTAGTAGAGTTTACGACATCAAAGAAAGTTATGATTTCAATGGCGAGTTTCACAACGATTTTGTCAGGAACTTTAAAATCACCAACAACCAAATTAAAGGTGTTAGTGTTGGCTTAATCAATCAACTTATAAACCGCTATTTATTCCAAATCCTTTGATAGGCTAAAAAGGATAGTTAAACTTTACATTTTTTTATTTTTAATTAAAATGCTTAAAAAAATGTGCAAGGAATGCCTATGAATAAATCTAGCTATAGCCCTCGATTCATTATCTTATTCATTCTTGTTTGTGTGATTGTTTTTCCAGCCATTAGTCAAGGAGGAGATATGTTTAGCTGGTTCAAAAAGAAAAAAGAAGTATTTTTAAGCCCTGAAGTCAATGGGGTTGTTACAGAAAATGGCACACCCGTTGCAAATTTAGAAATAATACGCTCATTAATCTATATAGATGAAAAAGTCCGCAGAGATATAGCAACTACAGATGAAGATGGGCGCTTTCATTTTCCAAAAAAAACAATTTTTTCCTCAATTCCGAATAAACTTATCGTTGAAAACCGTATTTCACAAGAAATTTTTATTGAAAAAGGCAGCACTTTAATTCCCTTGTGGGTTGCAAACCAATCATCAATTATAGAAATTCCCGAGTATAGTAAAAAATTAGCATTCCTAGAGTGTGAATTAACTAATAAACGCGTTGCTTTTGAATTTAAAAAAAATAATAACAAACATTTAAATTATGTAGCATCGAGTATTTGTCGTTGGGAAACCGACTATATGCCATTTTTGTTATATGACGGAGATAGACAGTTTATAATTAATAATGGTGATTTTAATAACTTAACTGAACGTAACATCAAGGAAGATTAACATGGAAAAAGTCCAAGCAGTATTACCGCCTAGCATTGCAGCGAGTGCCGCAGCAAGGGTTTACGATATTAGAAGCTCAACAAGTTTTAGCGGTGAGTTCAACCCAACATTTATAAAGAACTTTAAAATCACCAACAACCAAATAAGAGGCGTTAGTGGTGGCTTAATCAATCAACTCCTAAACCGTACCACCGGTTTTGCATTAACAGCGCAAGGAATCTCCTCGCAATTTGAAGGCCACCATATTATTGGCATTCGTGGCACCGTTTTTACGTCCTGCGCTGATTGGCTAACAAACTTAAACGTAGCCATTACCCATGGCCCTAAAAATTTAGAGGTGCACTCTGGTTTTGAGAAAGCCTTTACCAGCATGAAGCCGATGTTTGCAAGTTATGTCAAACAGCATAAGCCTAAATGTTTGCACCTTGTTGGCCATAGTTTAGGTGGCGCGATTGCCCAACTATCAGCAATATGGGCAAGTGAGCAAGGTATTCCCACTAATTTATATACGTTTGGGGCGCCAAGGGTTGTGCTGAATCATTCGGTGCATTCAGCTGCACACAATATTGGCCAATATCGTGTAACACACGGCGCTGATCCGGTACCTTGCGTACCAGCTTGGCCATTTAGTCATACCTCAAGCGAATACCAAACGGCGATGAATGAAGGATCGTTTTTTAATATTGGTGCACACTCAATGGAAGAAGACACACCCGGTTATGTTAACACTGTGGCAGCATACAAAGATTATGGAAGCATGGAAAGTTCACTAAAAACTCTTCACTATAATCATACAGTTTTAAAATATGCTCTGCGCTATAACGTGACGTTCTCACTTAGATGGCAGCGAATTATTACCGATGGCTTAATTACCTTTTTAAAGAAAACTGGCCAATACGCCTTTATTTCTGCACAAGCAGGTCTTAGCGTTGGGTTAACTTTTTATGATATTTTAGCGCGATGCTTGCATGAATCTGTGGTTAAGTTTGTAGAGCTCACAGAAGAGTTAAAGGGTTTAATTGGCCATATGCTTGCTTTTGTAGGTAAAGCGTCATACGAGGTAGTAGAGCTCACAACTCAATTTATCCGTTGGGTGTTAGGTTTAATGATTAAAAAGCTCTATATGGTTGCGAAGCAAGCCATTGACCGTATTTAAGTATAGTCAGTTATGTAAATGCGGCATCAAGTATCAGCCGCATTTATTATAATTAAAGGCACTTAAATAGCGCCTTTAATTGGCCCATGTTCGTGGTGTACATGTGGGTTTTGACCGCGTTGACGAAGTAAATGATCCATTAAAGTAATGGCCATCATAGCCTCAGCAATCGGAATAGCACGAATGCCTACACAAGGATCGTGACGACCTTTGGTGATCATCTCAACCGCTTCATTTTCGGTGTTAATACTATTACCGGGAATAGTAATACTTGATGTTGGCTTAAGGGCAATTGATGCGATTATATCTTGGCCTGTTGAAATACCTGCAAGCACGCCGCCGGCATGATTTGAGGTAAAACCATCAGGGGTTAACTCATCACGATGTTCTGAGCCTTTTTGCTCGACTACATCAAAGCCATCGCCAATTTCAACGCCTTTAACAGCATTAATACTCATTAATGAATGTGCAAGTTCAGCGTCTAGCCTATCAAATACTGGCTCACCTAATCCAACTGGTACATTTTTAGCCACTACTTTTACTTTGGCACCCACTGAGTCGCCTTGTTTTTTTAGCTCGCGCATATATTCATCAAGTACTTCAAGCTTACTTGTATCTGGGAAGAAAAATAAGTTGTTTTCCACTTCGTCCCAGTCGTAGTTTTCGGCTTTTATTGGCCCTAATTGGCTCAAGCACGCGCGTATTTCAATACCATGAAACTGTTTTAAATACTTTTTAGCAATGGCGCCTGCGGCAACCCGAATAGCGGTTTCACGCGCAGATGAGCGGCCACCACCACGGTAATCGCGCAGGCCGTACTTATGCCAGTAGGTATAGTCACCGTGACCTGGACGAAACACGTCTTTAATTTTGCCATAATCTTGTGAACGTTGATCGGTATTTTCAATTAATAAACCAATGCTGGTACCGGTGGTTTTACCTTCAAAAACACCCGCTAAAATTTTAATTTGGTCGCTCTCACGGCGCTGCGTGGTATAGCGGCTTTGCCCTGGTTTTCGTCTATCTAAATCGTGTTGTATGTCGGCCTCTGTTATCTCAAGGCCTGCTGGCGTGCCATCCACAACGCCGCCTAATGCAACGCCGTGGCTTTCGCCAAAGGTGGACACTTTAAATAACTGCCCTATGCTATTACCTGCCATTAACTTTCCTCATTCCTAATGACTTATAGCCGAGAATTATCTCGGCTATAGTGTTACCCAGCCATTTGGGATGAATGGCTAGTATTAATAATTACTGTGCAAAGTAGGCATCTAGTTGTTGCTTGCTAATAACAAACACACCTAATCCGCCTTGTTCAAACTCAATCCATTCAAATGGTGCGCCTGGATATAGTGCATCCATATGTACCATAGAGTTACCTACTTCGACAAATAACAAACCGTTATCTGTTAGATGCTCACTAGCTTGATCTAAAATAGTACGTGTTACATCAAGGCCATCGTGACCCGATGCTAACCCAAGCTCTGGCTCGTGATGGAATTCACGTGGTAAATCAGCCATATCTTCAGCATCAACGTACGGTGGGTTTGCTACGATTAAGTCGTATTTTTGCCCAGGCACACCACTGAATACGTCAGACTGGATCGGTAATACGCGCTCACTTAGTTGGTAATCGGTGATATTGATATCAGCCACTTCAAGCGCTTCATAGGATATATCAACCGCATCAACTTGCGCATTTTCGAATGCTTGTGCCAATGCAATCGCAATACAACCCGATCCCGTACATAAATCTAAAATACGCCCTACTGACTCTGGCTGCTCTAGCCAAGGTGTAAAACGATTATTAATAAGCTCAGCAAAAGGCGAGCGAGGAATTAATACACGTTCATCCACATAAAATGGCATATTGGCAAACCATGCAATGTTGGTCAGGTATGGAACTGGGGTAAAATCGTTAATGCGCTCGGCAATTAAGCCTGCTAAACGGTTTTTTTCAGTGCTAGTTAAACGGGCATGCATCAGCTCTTTGGGTGCATCAATTGGCAAGCTAAGTGCTGGTAATAACAAACTTACCGCTTCATCCCATGCGTTATCGGTGCCATGACCAAAGAAAATACCGCTACTTGCAAATTGACTTGTCGTCCAACGAAGCCAATCATGTAAGGTTGAAAGTTCTGCAACAGCTTCATCCAGGGTTGCTTCTTCTATTAGTAATTCACTCATCAGTATTATCTGCCTGCTACTTTCAAAAAATAAACTCAATCGAGGCACAACTAAGGGCCCCATGATTGCCCTATTGTATACCCAAGCCACCTCTAGGTGCGAGTGACAGTTAGAATTAAAGGTAATTTAAACAAGGCATTGATTGCAAGTGTAATAGTCACTCTGTTGTTCAAATCAATAACGCAGTATAAATCGCTTTTAAACTAACCTTATTGGCGCCGTACTATGCACCTCAAAGCTGCTTGGGTATCACACCTTTTTACTCGATTTTTACCACTTTTTTGTTTAGACTGCCGCTATGAAAAAAGATCCACACTCAAACAATCTAATTAGCCCTGATGACATTGACTTGTTTCGTCAAAGTATCAGCGGTGCGCGCGTGTTCAAACAAGACACTCACCGTTTTAGCAATAAACCTAAAGTGTCACAAGCGAAGCAATTTGCCCAGCAAAAAAAGCAACAACAATCAGAATTTTTCTTTTCTGATGAATATGTGCCCGATATAGACACTAACGGCACTGTTAATTATGTGCAACAGGGTCAGGATCGTTTTTTAGCGAAACAACTTCGCCGAGGGGATTTTATACCTGATTTAACCCTCGACCTGCATGGCTTAAATAAAGAAGTAGCCAAGGATGAGCTCGCAGGGCTTATTCATGAGTGTAAAAAAAAGCATTATTACTGCGCCTGTGTTGTACACGGAATTGGCGGCCATATCCTCAGGCATAAAGTGCCGCAATACTTAGTGCAACACCCCGATGTTATTGCTATGCATCAAGCACCGCTTGAATATGGCGGTAAAGGTGCGGTACTGATATTAATTAATTTACCGCAAAGTGATGAGTTTAGACGCTAATCAATAAGAGCCTTTTAGTGCATATATTTTCGATTATATTCCCGCTGATATTTATTGTGCTATGTGGCTATATTGCTAGCCGCAGTGGCTTTTTAGAGCGAACCCACATCGCGGGGTTAAGCAAGTTTACTTTTTATATTAGTGTACCGAGCTTTTTATTTTTAAATATGGCCAAAGCAGACTTACAAACCAGTGTCAGCTTAAATGGCTTTTTAAGTTTTTACATTCCGGTTATTTTAGTTTACCTTTTTGCCCTAATTATTGACCGCTACATTCTCTCTAAACATCTTCAATACGAACGCCATAGCGTGTTTGCCCTTGGCAGTAGCTATTCCAATACTGTATTGGTGGGTTTACCTATTATTATTGCCGCATTAGGCGAGCAAATGATGGGCATTATTTTTATGATCATTACCTTTCATAGCGCATTATTGTTCACACTTACTTTTTTAATTAGTGCAAACAGCGCCAGTCATGCGTTTTCCTGGTCAGCATTTTCCAAGAATATGCTACTCAATCCAGTAGTGTTAAGTATTAGCACTGGTCTATTGGTTAATTTAGCAGGGGTTACTTTATTTGCTGACTTAACTAATGGCTTAGCACTTTTAGCCGAACCAGCTATTACTTGTGCGTTATTTGTATTGGGCGCTAACTTAGCTTTTTATAAAATTAGTGATAACTGGCAAGCAGCAGCCATTGCCAGTCTATTAAAATTAGTCATATTACCTACCTTGGTATTATTGCTAGGCACACACGTATTTACACTTAATGAGTCACTGTTAAAAGTACTGGTGCTATTAAGTGCATCGCCATTAGGCGTTAATGCCTATTTAATTGCATGCCAAATAAAACAACACCAAGATACCCTAGCCAGTGCGGTAGTTTTATCTACAGTATTAAGTGTGTTGAGTTTTAGTGTGTGGTTAACCATTTTACTTTAGATATATGCCTAACCACGTTTTATTGTCAGGCTTTAAGCTGGGGAGATTCGTAGTTTATACGGTTACATTAGCTGGCGCATCTATAGTGATGTAATCACTTTTATGGCTCACTTCATTGTAACTAATTTGGGCAACAGCACCAGTATTAAAAATTGGCATATTACCAGCGCATAGCTGATCAACCAAATAGCTCACCATAGGCATGTGGGCAACAACAAGCCAGGTATCGCATTCTGGATGAAGCGCAATTAACGTTTCTAAATAATCTGCAGCAACTTGAGGATTGCCCTCAGGAATAACATCGTGACAAGTTTCTTCAAATAAAAAGGTATTATTTTTTTTAACAGCCTCAGCCGTTTGCTGCGCTCTTACATAGGGGCTAACTAACAGGCCACTGGGAGCGTGCATTTTTTGCAACCATAGCCCCATTTTTTCAGCTTGCTGCTGACCCACAGAAGTCAAATTTCTACTGACATCATCAGAGTGCATCGGTGTTGCTTCACCATGACGCATTATCAAGATTGTTTTCATAAAAAATCAACCAATTAAAGAATATAAAACAGTAGCCAATTTGCTCGAATTTCCGCTATATTAATAACTCAAACCTATTTATTTTCTTAAAATAGTTCTTTCATGATGTTCAGGTAAATAGCGTCGCATTCCTGAAGTTATCATCTGTTGTTAACAATTTACGTTTAGTTTCAGGAGCATCATTTGAAAATCAGCACCAATGATAACAGAGCTTACCGCACACTAACACTGGACAATGGTCTAAAAGTGCTTTTAGTGCGCGATCAGGACTCAGCAAAAGCGGCAGCCTCCATGGCAGTTAACGCTGGTCACTTTGACGATCCTCTTGATAGGCAAGGCTTAGCGCACTTTTTAGAGCATATGTTGTTTTTAGGTACGGATCTGTATCCCGAATCCGGTAGCTTTAATAATTTTGTCTCTCAATCTGGTGGTAACACCAATGCCTGGACTGGTACGGAACATACCTGCTACTTTTTTGATATTAATAACAATCATATTGAATCGGCGTTAGCACAATTTAGCCGTTTTTTTATAGCGCCCGCCTTAAATCCCGAAGAAACCGAAAAAGAACGTAATGCGATTGAGGCTGAGTTTAAATTAAAGATTAAAGATGATGGCCGGCGCATCTATCAAGTACATAAAGAAACGGTTAACCCTGCACATCCGTTTGCTAAGTTCTCTGTAGGCAACCTACAAACATTAGCTGATAGAAGACGCTGTATTAGTCATGAGTTACGCGACTTTTTTAATCAGCATTACCAAGCTCAATGGATGACCCTAGTGATTTGTGCCAATGAATCATTAGATACTCTTGAGGCATGGGCAACTCAATATTTCTGGCAGATTAAAGGCAATAACAGCAAGTTAAAGCCACCCATAGAGGCACCGCTTTATCGCAGCCAAGACTTGGGTAAGTTGCTCCATATTGAGCCACACAAGCATGTACAAAAGCTGATTATTAGCTTTGCTATGCCAAACATTGACGATTTTTACCGTCATAAAACTGTTAGTTTTATTGCCCACTTACTAGGGTATGAAGGACAAGGCTCGTTGTATTCAGTACTAAAAGAACAAGGCTGGATCAATGCTCTTTCTGCCGGAGGTGGCATCAACGGTAGTAACTTTAAAGATTTTAATATTAGTATGGCGCTGACCGATGAAGGCATTGAATACTACGAAGATATTATTGAAATGGTATTTGAATACATTTGCTTAATAAATAACAACATCGGCAAACTCCCTCGCCTTTATCAAGATAAGCAAAAGCTGCTGCAAATCGCATTTGATAACCAAGAAAAATCTCGGCTGATTGACTGGGTCAGCAATTTAAGTATTAACATGCAACATTACGATGAAGTCAATTACTTACAAGGCGACTATTTAATGGAAGGCTTTAAAGCCACCACTCATGAAATGGCGATGCAATGGTTAACCCCTCATAATATGCGTTTAGTGCTGATTCATCCGGGTGTAGAGCCTGAACATACAGCCGCTTGGTATAACACACCGTATAAAATTGAAAAATTGTCACTGCATTGGCTCGAAGCGCTGGCACAAATTAGTCAGCCACAAGGTGAAATGTTATTACCTACCGCAAACCCTTATTTAGCTAAAGATGTTGTTCTATATCCAATAGAGTCGCAGCAAGCTCATCCAACGTTACTGGTGAAAGAAGCTGGCTTTGATTTTTGGTTTAAACAAGATGCCACCTTCAGAGTGGCTAAAGGGCATTTTTATTTAGCCATGGACTCTGACTTTGCAGTTAAAGATGTAAAGCATATGGCACTGACTCGATTGTTTTCTGATTTGTTTATGGATAGTGTTGGCGAGCAATTTTATCCAGCTGAGCTCGCGGGCTTAAGTTATCACTTAACCTCTCACCAAGGCGGCTTAACCCTGCATACTGCAGGGCTATCTTCAAGCCAACTAGAGCTGGTTGATCAGCTAATTGATGCACTATTTAACGTAAAAATTTGTGCTAAACGCTTTGCTGAATATAAAAAACAACTGGTAAGGCACTGGCGTAATAGCAACCAAAACAAACCCGTTAGTGAGCTCTTTAGTATTTTAGGCGCTAAAATAATGCCATGGAATCCACAGCCTGACGAGTTAGCAAATGCACTTAAAGATACCTGTTTTCATCAGTTTAATGAGTTTAGACAGGCGTTTTTTAATGCACTTCATGTTGAGTCTTTTTTACATGGCAATTGGCAACAAAATGAAGCGCTTGAGTTTCAGAAAAAGGTGGCACTGCACCTTAAAAAGTCAGCCGTTATAAAAGATTTAAAGCGCCCACTCTTTGAAATTACTAAAGTGACTCGTTACGAATTAGAACTCGCTTGTAGCGATAATGCCATGGTGATTTATTATCAAGCATTAAGCGATGATGTTGATGAAAAAGTAAAAATGATGGCGCTTAATCATTTAATTAACCAAGATTATTTCAATGAGCTACGGACCACACAACAACTAGGTTATTTAGTTGGTGCCGGTTATGCGCCCTTTAATACCCGTGCCGGAATTGCTTTTTATATTCAGTCACCTAAATTTGAACCAAGCACATTACTGCACAGGCATAATGTGTTTATTAGTCAATATTTATCAACCATTGATGAACTAACAGAGCAAACCTGGCTGCAACAAAAACATGGGCTAGTGACGCATATTGCCGAAAAAGACAAAAATTTGCGTTTACGTTCACAACGTTTATGGCTTGCAATTGGCAATGGCGATCATCAGTTTAATATGCAGCAACGCCTGCTAGATTCTTTAAACGCATTAACGCTTGAAGATTTAAAAAACTATGCAGCTGAAATTTTTGATGCTGATCGCCCAAGATATGAGCTTTTAAGCGCTAAATCTGTGAATCAATCGGAGAATCTACCACTTTATTCGCATTCTCTTTGACTCTTGCTCGCGCTTGATTTAGATTGTCTTTTGTAAATAAGAAGTAAGACAATGAACAAAATAAAAATAATAAAATACATTCTGTTGTTGACCACTTTGGTCACCGCCTACTCTGCTAGTGCATTTGAGTCATCATTTAGCTTGAACTTAAATGCGCTAGTCGTTAGCGTGTGTGCAATAATGTCATTACTGTTAATTTACTTTTTAACAGTTATTCACTCACTCAAGCGCTCACATTCCCAATTACAGCAATCTGAAAAACGCTTAAAAAGTACCGTAGAAGGTAGTGGTGACACGCTTTGGGACTGGAATATAAAAACCGGCAAAGTTATTCGTATTAACGACAAGTACGTGTTGAATAACAACAATCTAGTAGAATTCCCACCTAATAAAAGCCTTATACACCCTCGTGATTTAACTCATGTAGATTACCTACTAAAAAAACACTTTGCTGAAGAGAGTACTTTTTTTGAAGCTACTTATAGAATTAAAGATAGCTTTGGTAAATGGCATTGGGTACTCGACCGTGGAAAAATAATTGAAAAAGACGCAAACCTTAGCCCACTGAGAATGACTGGCACGGTGAGAGATATTTCTCAGCTCAAATCAACCGAAGAACGACTAAATCTATTTGCAAAATGCGTTGAGTCACTCACGGATGCACTGGCTATTTATGATAAAGATTTTAAGCTTGTTGATATTAATCCAAGCTTTTTAACTTTGTTTGGCGGTGTGCGTGAGCAATACCTTAAAAAAGAATTTCATTTAGCCGGTTACGACAAAAGCTACATAGAAACCATAAAAGACACCGTTCGAAAGCACGAGCATATTCAAGAAGAAGTAAAGCTGCGCAATAGCGACCATGCCCTACTGCCATTTGAAATTTCGATAGATGAAATTAAAAATGCGCAAAATCAAATAACCAATTACGTAGTGGTGTATTCTGATTTAACCGAGCGTAAAAAAACGGAGTCAGAGCTCAATAATTTATCCAATCGAGATCGCACCACCAGCTTACCTAACCGTAATTTATTTTTTTCTGATTTAAAAAAACTAGCAAAGCAGCATTCACACCATGCATTGTTAGTATTTGATTTAGATAACTTTAAAAAGATAAATGACTCATTGGGTCATCAGTTAGGTGACAGCTTGCTGGCAAAGCTTGCTATGCGCTTAAATAAGCTTACCCGTGAAAATGATGTATTTTATCGCCTTGGCGGCGATGAATTTGCGCTGGTTATGTCAAACACCAACGATATTCTCACTATCACCCGTATGGCTAAACAGTTTTTAGCAGCAATAGCCACACCATTTAAAATGGCAGGACATGAACTTGCTATCACATCCAGTGTTGGCATAGTGTTATTCCCCGAAGATGGTAACACCCCTGAAATACTATTAAAGAACGCCGATACCGCTATGTATCATGCGAAAAAGAAAGGTAACAGCTACCTGTTCTTTAATGACAACATGAATCGCCAAGCAGTAAAGCGACTACAAATAGAAAACCTAATGCGCTTTGGCTTAAAAGAAGATCACTTTGAGGTGTATTATCAGCCTAAAATGAATATTCGTACTGGTAAGCTTGCTGGAATGGAAGCGTTAGTGCGTTTTATTACGCCGAAAAAAGGGGTTATTAGCCCGGGGGTATTTATTCCAATCGCCGAAGAAACAGGGCAAATTATTGAAATTGGTGAAGTGGTTTTAAACAAAGCTTGTCGTGACGTAAAACAATGGTTAGACGCTGGATTATTTAACGCTCGTGTTGCGGTAAATTTATCAGCAAAACAGTTTAGCTTACCCGATTTAACTTCGCGCATTGATGTGATTTTACAAAAAAATGAACTGCCCTCTTACTTTTTAGAGCTTGAGATCACTGAAGGCACGGTAATGGACGACCCACAAGAAGCCATTGCTATTATGCGCTCTCTAAGTGCCCGTGGCATTCATTTAGCTATGGATGATTTTGGTACTGGGTATTCGTCGCTGGCGTATTTGAAACAGTTTCCACTGAATACGCTTAAGATAGATAAAGCCTTTGTTGATGATATGAAAACCGAACGCGGCCGCAATATGGTGGACTCTATTGTCACTATTGCACATAACCTTGATTTACATGTAGTTGCTGAAGGTGTAGAACAAGCTTCACAAATAAGTATACTGGAAGAGCTTAACTGTGAAACACTACAAGGCTATTACTATTCTAAACCACTCTCAAAAGATGAATTCACTGCATTTTTAAAACAACAGCAAAGCCAATCAAAACTCAGCTTAGTTAGAGCGACTAGCTAAGCACGCCATAGACACGTTTTTGCACCAATATTACGTATTAATGCACGTCGATAATGTAGATTAAATAAACACCAGGCTGCAGGCCCTAATAATCCACCCAAAAATAACCAACGCTTAACAGGCATACCCTTTTTAATGGTTTCAATATACATAAGTGCGATAAACACACCACTGAGTAAAATAAATAATACCATGCTCATCTGACTGCTGAAAAATTAAGGCGCATATAATAGCGTTAAACTGGCGAAAATTAAAGCAACGTATTCTTTAGTGGCGGTGCTTATAAATCAGACACAAAAAAGCCGAGCAACTTAAAAGCTCGGCTCTCAATTATCAATTCATTACAGCTTACTTGTCAGCACGACCCATAAACTTATGCTCAGCAGTATTTATGCGGATACGATCACCGGTTGAAATATGCTCTGGCACTTGAATTGTTAAGCCAGTTGATAAGCGTGCAGGCTTTGAGCGAGCGCTAGCTGAAGCCCCTTTAATTGAAGGATCAGTTTCTTCAACAACAAGCTCAACACTTGAAGGAAGATCAAGACCTACAGCAGTACCGTCAATTACAATAACGTGCACACCTTGGGTCTCTTCATTAACAAATTGAATTTCTTCCGCTATGGCGTCTTTATTTAAATTGTAAGGCGTGTAATCTTCATTATCCATGAAGACATACTCATCGCCATCAATGTACGACAGCATGGCTTCACGACGAGTTAAATCAGCAAGGTTAAGCATATCGCTGTCTTTAAATGTTTCGTCAACTTTACTACCCGTTACTACATCGTATAAACGCATACGGTATAAACTACCACCAGCACGACCTTGTGGTACTGAGCGTACAATATCTTTTACTACTAATACACGGCCATTAAAGTCAATAGCCGTCCCTTTTTTAACATCACTCGCCTTTGGCATGGGTGAATTCCTATTGTTTTTTTGATTGCGAGAAACATACCACGAACTGAAGAATCTTCAATAGAAACAAAACAACTTAGTCATACTTTTTAAAAATATGTGGTTCAGCGCCGCTAATAGCGGCGCTGATCACACTACGCATCAACTTAAAAGCGTACTTTTATTCCTGCTGATAACTCACTTACATCATTTTTTGAAACTTTATAATAAGTATACTTTAGTAATAATTCAGTCTGTTTATAAACCGAATAACCTAAAGCGGCACCTATATAAGGTTTGGTAGCGTGTTCTTTATACTCTAAGGGAGCTCCATCCGTGATGCTACTTTGTATTTTATACTGATGACGATAAGCGCCTAAAAATACCTTTGTACTTAAAGATTCAGCAAGCATATGTCGGTAACCTACTTCAGCTGCCACCCCTTTTGGTAACACCGGTACAAAGCGTGAATAATCTTGATGTAATTTATCTGCATCAGCTTTCACTGTTTGGGCAGTTAAATCGGCTCGACCTTCACCTAAATCAATATATCTTATAGCGACTTCCCAATTGGGTGACAGGTCATAATAAGCGCCAATTGACCAGCTAGTATCAGTATCATCAATAGAATCTAAATTAGCCTTGTTGTCCTTAGTTGCTAAAGAATGCTTTGCTTTAGACTCACCTAGCGTGGCCTCAAACGACCATGTATCAGCCATTGCACTGGTACTAATTAAACAACTAGTCGTTACTATTGCAAAGCTTGGAAGTATTGATCTTCTTCGACTAATAACAAGTACTGAAATCAGTAATAAACCCAAACCTCCCATACTTCCTCCTGATGACTTATTACTGATGGCCACTGATTTAACAGCGCTAACCGTCACTTTTACTTGTGCTGTAGACTTTGCACCTTTGCTATCTTTTATTGTGTAATCAATAATATCAACACCGTCAAAGCCACTTTTAGGTATGTATTGTAAAGTGCCGTTAATGTTAATTGTTACTGTGCCTTGAGCTGCAACTGCATTAACGACAAATAATTCATCACCATCAATATCTGAATCATTACGAAGTACATCTATTTCTATCGATGTGTTATCTGTGGTTGTTGCCGAATCAAAAACAGCTGTTGGTGCATTATTTATAACTAAGTTAACTTTAACTTGGCTGTTTGATGTGCCCCCTTTGCCATCACTAATACTATATTCAATAATCGCAACACCAACAAATCCAGCTGGTGGGGTATACAGTAACTGCTCATCAACAATACTTACATCACCAAAATCAGCCGTCGCGCCGCTTAAAGTAAGTGTATCGCCGTCCAGATCTGTATCATTTTTCAATACATCAATAGTCGCCGATTCTCCTGCACCAATTGTTATCTCATCCTGATTAGCCTTAGGAAGCTGGTTCGATGTACGAATAATTGCAACACCGCCTGGATCGACTATCGTTCGGTTCGCTTTGCCATCGTCATCATTAGGGCCACCATCAACAATTTGTAATTGTACACACCATGCACCTTCAGTTAGCCCTTGCGTCCACTCACTACCTCTTGGTGGAGGGCAATAACCAGGCTCACCTGCTGTAGAAAGTAATTGGTTGTCACCAGATGTATCAAAATCAATCCACTGTCCCTCTTTTAATTTTCTGTAAACAGAGTTTTGTGAGATTGGTTTTCTTTGCGGTATTACTATGCTGTAAGTATCTCCAGCATTAGGTAAACCTGTTGCGATAAAATCAAATAGTCCGCCTGTATTTACCGCGCCTTCATCTTCAGGTAATTCACTATCAAGCAACTGAACACCGCCCATTGCATTTTGTGAAACTGTAACCCCTTTTCTAACGCAAACGCCCGGCTCGCCTTCTACTAAGAACTTATCACTGTCTTTAACTTGTTCTTGCATGACATTACATTCACTGATTGCATCTAAATAATCAGGAATGCCATCACCGTCACTATCACCGTAACCTTCTTGTGCATCTGGGATAAGGTCACCATCGGAATCTTCCTGCCCTAGCGCCTCAAGTGAGGTTAATACTTCAACGTAAACATCTTTTGTTGTTGAGAGACTTGGCTCGCCAGAGTCTTGCGCTGTTACCGTTACTTTATAAATACCAGGAGTTAGTGATTGTGTTGAAAAAACAAATTCGTTTTCATTTACGCTTGTATTAAGGAGTTTATTATCCTCTGATACCCACTTTAACGTTACGTTATCGTTCGGATTTGCATCCTGAGCAACAGCTTTAATCGTGACAAGATCATTACCTATGGTAACAAGTGATCTTTGTTGAGAACCTTGTGTAATACTGGTACTAATAGTAGGTGCTACATTATTTTCAACAATAGTGATTGTGGCTGAAGACTTCGCACCTAAATTTAGTGTATCTGCCAGTGTAATTACAACGGTTTCATTGCCTTCCGTTTCGGAGTCTGCATACGTTGTAAAATTAACTTGTCCCTGCGTGCCACTGTTAATAACCAACTCTGACGACACTAAATCATGATCAGAGCTATCAGCAGTACCCGATACTTCATAGGCAATCGTCACTGGATAACTGGGTGCTTCACCATTTAAAAACACATTAAAGCTATGTGTTTTATTCTCAGCTATTTCGCTATTTTTACTAAGCGAAATAAGCGGACTCACGTTTACATTTTGCGTTGCGATTGCTTCAAGCCCGCTGCTGTCTACAGCTTTCCAGTAAACTAAATGCTTACCTGGCGCATACAACAAACTTGGGTTAACTAATGAGACTGCTAATTTATTACCTTCGCTATCCATTGCCGAAGGTACACCTAACTTGACCTTTGTAAACAACCCTTTTGCATTTACATCAATATCAGCCGGTGTTTCGATGGTTGGCAAATTTTCGGCTTGATTATTTAACGTTAATGTTGCTGTTGTTCTACTCATTTCTTTATCAGGGTCTTCAATCAAATAATTAATTTGAATGGTCCCTTTGGTGCTTGCCTGGGTCTGATAAACCAGCGTTCCCTCTTCAATTTGCACTGTTCCCACGCTAGCGTTAGCACTAACAATTACCAATTCATCGTCATCAACATCGGTATCATTAACTAACACATCAAGTGAGTAGCGATTATCAGCGTTGCTATTTAATGAATAGCTATCTGGATTAGCAATTGGCGCATCATTAATGGAAGCCACCGTAAAATTCACTGTAGCAATAGCAGATTTTTCCTTTGTATCATCTGCAAGATAATTAAAACTATCAGGGCCAAAATAGTCTGCATTAGGTGTATAAGTGAATGTATTGGCTTGCTTGGTTAATGTACCAAATTGAGGCTGCGACACAGCGCTAATTGTTAGTGTGTCTAAGTCTGCATCTGTAATATCAGGGGAAAAGCTAATATTAGAATCTTCATCAAGCTCTAAACTTAAGTTAGGTGCAATCGGAGCACTATTTGTTGATACCACTTCCAAGTTAAAAGGTGACAGGCTTGCCTGCTCGCTACCATTACTAACAGCGATAGTAATGTTTGGATAAAGCCCTACATTTGCCTTAGTGGGCGTACCCAATAAATTACCTGTTGCAGTATTGAAACTAGCCCAACTAGGCTTGTTAGCAATGCTAAACGTCAGTGCTTTATTTTGTGGGTCTGTTGCCGAAGGGGTAAAGTTATAAAGCTCATCTTGATTTACTTTTGTAGCTGCTGTGCCACTGATCTCAGGGGTAGTCGGTTTAGGCGCTTCAATTACTGTTATAGTAAATGATTTTTTAAAGGTTTCGGCACTGTCATCTGTTTGCACACAAACCGTATAAGCGCCCAGTGGTAATGCCGCTTTGGTTTCTAACGTGTTGCCATTGATTTGGAAAAAACTATTGCCCGCGCTTGTGGTACAACTACCCGTTGCAGCTGATGTAGATGAAACTAGCGAATAAGTATGACTGCTCGAATCAGCATCCGTAGTCGTTAATACTCCAACATCAGCACCTGCCCCCACAACTGATTCACTAATCGTAGAGCTTGAAAGGCTGATATCAGTAGGCGCATTATTTTCACCCACTACGATTACTGTAGAAGAGCCAAAACTACCAATTGCTCTATCTGCGCCACCATTAGATGTACCGCCACTGTCTTTTATTGATGTAAGTGTAACAACTCTATTGTCGGTGGTAGGCGAATCACTGGTATTTTTATACTGTAAGAACGGCACATAACTTTGCCATACTGCAGCTGAATCTGTTGCGGTAACCGTTACTGTTGCCGTTGAGCCACTTAACATAACCGTGTAGCTAAAGTTAACGGCTCCCGAATAAGTACCCGATGCATTATGCTCTAAGTTGATAAGATCGGTGCCAAATTGAAGAAACTCATGGCCCGTATCTTTTACATTAGTAACTGTTAGTGATATTTGTTCAATATTTTGCCCACTCTCAACCGTGCTAACAGCAGCGGAAGAGAAGATAGCCACTGCTGAGCCATTTTCTGTAAAGGTTGGGTTAGCCCCGATTGCTGATACTGTAGGCGCATCATTAACAGAGGTAATACTGACTGACGCTTGATTAGTACCGGTGCTTTGAACCGCGCCATCATCAAATACATAGTCAAGCACAGTTGCATTTAAAGGCACATCTGAGTTGTTGGCATAGGTAATAGCTTGCGCAACAGAATCTACGATTGCAGAAGTGGCATTACTATTAAATGTTAGCGTTAAAGTGCCTGCCGAGTTTGTGGTAACAGTCCCTATATTATTAGCATTGTAACTAAATGTACTTCCCTCAGTTAATGTACTGAGTAGTCCCGAATGAGCAAATATATCTTCTGTACTTGCGCCATCGCGCCGGCGAATAGTCAAGCTAGCATTGTTGTAATCCCCTGCGTTGCTGTTAAGTGCATCAAGCTCAGCATCTGCAATTGTCATATCGCTATCTATTATCACTGTACTGCCATTTTCGATAAATGTAGCACCGCCATTAAGCGAACTAAATGTGGGTGCTGAGTTCGGTGAAATAAAAGTAATGATAGTATCAGGGCCACTATCAGTAACCGTAAAGGTAAGGTCGTTGCCTGGTGCGTTTGTAAGAGCAAGAGTTAGCTCAGAAATGTTAAAATCAGTGGCGTTGGTATCTACTTCTAATGTACTTGTGCCATTAAAACGTACGTTACTGGCTGAAAGCCCTGTAATACCAGCAATAGTAATACGATCGCCTGCGGCTAAATCGGTAATTGTATCGCCTGATAATTGAGATGAGCTACCTACAAAATTATCATTACCTGCGTTACCTGTTAACGTATCTGTACCAGCGCCTGGGCGTAAAGTATCGGCCCCAGAGCCACCTTTAAGTACATCATCACCACTAAAATCTGATGAGGTCATTGTTAAAATGTCAGCGCTAAATGCACTTGCATCTAGCGTCACTGCAGCTGTAATAGCACTGCCACTAGCATTAGAAAAAGACACAACGCCAGCATCAGTATTAAAATTATCGGTTAAGGTGATAGTCGTGTTACTGTTAGTGCCGATTGCCAGATTTTCAATACCCGATACCGTGGTGCTGGAAAAATTAAAAATACCACCATCCATAAGTTTTAGCGTATCAGCGCCAGCAGAGCCTGTAATGGCTGTATTAAAATCATTAATATTATTAACATCAATTGCTACTGTTGCAGCAGAGGCTAAGCTTAATGTACCAATATTAAAGAAGCCCCCTCCTGTGACATCCGCGCCATCAGATACGTTAACAATATCACTTGCTGTTGCGTCGCCTGTAAGGGTACCAGTGTATGCACTAGTGCCTATTGCAAACGTAACAACATCAGTAGCTGAAGTAGCATCCACATTGGTGTTACTGCTTGAAACTGTAATGATTCTAGTATTAGTGCTGTCATCACCCACGCTATAGCTTTCAACACCTGCTAAAGTAGTAAAATCGCCATCTCCGCTAATGGTAATAGACTCTGAGCCTGGAGCCGTGATTGTGCCTGAAAATCCTTGGTGCTGGCTGGTCGTCATGTTAACTGAAGCACCAGATGCCAAGGTTAGGTTATTTATATTATTTATGGTCCCAGCTGATATATTTGCACCATTACTTAAACTCAGTGTATCTGCAACAGTATTGTCACCGGTAATGATTCCAGTAAATGTAAGTGAACCTAAATCAAACGTAATTGCATCAGTCGCAGAGGTTGCAGTTACAGAGTGGCTAGCATTAGTGACAGTAACCGAGCGCGTATTCGTACTATCGTCATTTAAGGTATAACTTTCTATTGCCGAAACAGTACTTACATTACCATCTCCTGAAACAGAAATTGTCTCAGTGCCACTGCCTGATACTGTGCCAGAAAAACTCGCAAGCTGAGATGCGCCTAGGGTGACTGTGCCACCAGCAGCAACCGATAAATCTTCAAACCCGCTGACTGTCGCACCTGATATATTACCACCGTTGGTAACAACCAAGGTATCGGTACCAATTCCGCCCGCTAAAATACCCGTTGCACTCAGTGCATTCACATTAACCGTGTCGTCACCACCACTACCGGTTAGATTCTGTGATGCATTGCCTAACGTAAATGTATTCGCTGCACTCAACACATACGTTTCAACCGCACTATTACCAGTTAGGCCATCGGTCGCGGTGCTTATGGTAATTGAATCAGTGCCACTTGCTGTTATCGAAGGAAAGCTGTCGTGCTGCGCCTCAGTCATCGTCACTGAAGCACCACTATTTAATGCTAAAGACTCAAATGCACTTACCGTGGCATTACTAATATCAGCACCGGTGCTCATTTGCAGTACATCGGTATCGCCGCCGCCAGCAAGCGTACCTGTCACGCTCAATCCAGCAATATTAATAGTATCAGCATTGCTACTACCGGTAACATTTTGCGCGGTCCCAGCTAAAGTAATATTAAAAGCAGCATTTAAAACATACGTTTCTATGTCTGCATCTGCAATTACGCTGCTATCACCATCTGCACTTGCCAAAGTAAATGTATTTGTTCCAGCGCCATTTATCGTTGTAAACGCATCGTGTTGCGACTCGCTGAGCGTTAATGAGCCGTCATTATAAGTAGAGAGCGTTTCAAAGGAGGTTAAACTGGTAAATTGTGTGAGATCACTACCATCTATAACAATAATCTCATCTGTACCATCGCCACCCTGGGCTGTAGACCCTATAATATGGCTTGCTGAAGATACAGTTAAAACCTCATCATCACTACTAAACGTTATTGCCGGATTTAAATTTGTACCATCTAAGGTGCTAAAACCCGCTGCTGTAGAGCTAGCTGCTGTAAGATTAGCCACTGAAATTGTCGCTGTACGGCTAGTACTGTTTTCAGTGCCATCATTGATAACAACTGACACTGTCCGCGAAGTTGTGTTGGGCGACGAACTGGTATTGTTATACGTGATTGCTTTAAGGAAAGTGGTAACTTCAGCCGTTGTTGCAGTTGCACCTGTAATAGAAATTGTGTCTTGTAAACTAATATCTGATGCACCACTTACACCCCCAAGTGCATTTTGCGCACTGGCAGATACATTAAGACCTTCAAACACCCCGTCTTGATCATTTGTTAATGCAACGGTTATTGTTGTTATTGAGTCGCCATCACTATCACCGGCTTCAGCATCGGGTGCAATCACGGTAGCAGGGCTGCCTTCAGTAAACGCCGAAAAACTCCCTGTACCTGGAATCATTGTGCCATTTAAATCAACAACAGGGGCTGAATTAACAGGAGTTGAAGACAAGTTAGTGATGGCAAGGTTATCAATTTTTAACCAGCTAAGAGTAGCGTTATCAGAATAAGCTATTTTTAACCATTTTATTTCTGTAAATAACGCACCAGAAGCATTTATAGTCTCGCTGCTACCGCTCGGTAAAGTCTCGCTATCCGCTACGCCTCCTTTATCCGTTGTTAGCCGTATAACTCTATTACTACCACTTGAGTTATAAACATATAAACTAGATAAATCAAACGTTTCGTTATTTGTAAAATATATTTTACTGTATGTCTGAGATGATGAGCTTGTAGATATATAAACATAGCCCGCTGAAAAATTATATAAATCTTGACCCCCACCAGCCCCAGACTTAACTTTTATGCTGTAGCTGGTACCCGGTATTATATAACTCTTATTATTAGCGTATCCCGTAGGTATATTATCAAAATTCAATGTACCATCAAACGCTAACACCTCAGAAAAGTCAATCAAGGCTCGCTCTGAAAATGGTCTATCAGCAAAATCGACATCCCCTTTAACTATTTCTAAATCCCAATCTCCGCCTTTATGACTATTACCGGTTAAATCGTTAGAAGCGGCTACATCAAGCTCCGTTGACTGACTAAAGAGTGTTAAAAATTGATCGCCTTGCAGACCCTTACCAATGTCACAGCCATAAAAAAACACATCCCCACCAGGTTTTACAGCCCCCTTAAATACCGCCATTAATTGTGGGTTACTTTCAATAACCACTGTATTTATTTGACTGTTACCTAGTTGTAGCTCCCCACTGCGCCCATGAGAAAATATACTCACGCTCTCTAACTGCTGGTAACGACCAAGCAACTCTTCAAGCTGATTTATACCTGATTCATCAGCATTGAGTTCAACAATCTCTGTCTCTGCATTTAAATCGCTATAAAATAAGGCTTTATCAGGTACTCCCGCATCGATAATGACTAGATGGTTAACACTGCTTGCAGCAGTTAACACAAGATCATCAGCCTTTGCCTTAAATGAATTAATACTTGGCACTATAAGTGGAGTGAGTTTAAACTCTGATTGCACTGGCACTTGTACACTCTGTGCAATGCCTGCGGTTTGAGTGAGCCCTAAAACCGAACCGACAACAATAGAAATAGGCGATAAGGAGAATTTCAGCATGTATTCAATCCTTTAATATATTTATGGAGAACAACGTTTTTAATACCATAACTGGTAAATTAAGGTGTTTTTTGTGTTATTAAACTTGCGTTACTGCCTTGTGGTTCTAACCAAAAAGCCATATCACTGTATTTTTTAAATAGTTCTGGGGGGAGTACTGTTTTACGCCCAGTAAAAGCCACTTTATTTTTCACTGTATGTAAGCCATCTGCACCTAAGCTTTTATCAAATTCACTGGCGTTATATGTTACATTTTCAAAGTCATGCGCAAAGTTCGGTAAGCCTAAAAACTGATAAATTAGAGCCACACTCTTTTCAGGTTTACTTACGAGCAAATCGTAGTCGATCAGTAATAACTGATCCGAAAACTCACCATAAAAACCTTCTTTTAGCGCAGCCCAAGCACTGCCGAAAGGCCCTTGATTAGACGCAATGTGCTCACAGCGGGTATACACGTTTTGCCGTGCTGCGGGGGAATAAATACGGCTAAATTCAAGACTGTTTTGCCTATAGACACGTTCAAAACTGTCCATTATCCAAGCTGGATTTCTGACTAAACAAATCACTTTAAAATCATTACCAAATAAGGAATTTAAGATATTAAGCTTTGCAGTCCACAGTCTATTGGTATCAAAAATAATTGGCTTTTCAACATCTTGGTAATACCCAGACCACACCCCATGACATATATTCAAGCGCTGCGCTGAGCTTATGCTACTAGCAAACTCGCTCCCAGCTCCCATTTGCTCAAGTAAACTAGTAACAAAACCAGCTACAGGGGTTGACATATCGGCATGAAAATCGGGGTTTTGCCGTAATATACCAGCCAATAATGTTGAACCAGTCCTCGGTAAACCAGCGATAAAATGATAATGACGCGACATAAATAGTTAACTCCGACTCGGATAAATCCCTTGCATGGCTATGATATAATGCATAGCAACAAATGGTGACTGAGAATAAAGCGATTGGCCACCACCATGTAAATTAACGATACCTGTTAAACTATTCGCGGGCAGAGTTAGGGCAATGTTATCTTGTGCTGGAACATCAAATGTATCAACTGTCACATTACCAATACTGATCAATGAACTTGGTGCCGTAGATTGATATATTTTTTCTTGTTTATCAGGCCCACCACCAGCAACAACCGTAGCAAGTACTGCACCTGCTGTTGGTTCTCCACTATTAGCATCTTGTGTTGTTGCAATGTTTGCAGATCCCGTTACTCCACTTATCGTCTGCCCAGGAATACTGACAGAAACTGACTGTGCAAAACTTGGCAATGCAATCGCACTTTGCATCGGTGGCAAATTATTAGATGTAATTTTACTAAATTCTCTTCCGCCAAGCTGGCCCCACTCACGACTTGACAAGCCAGCCCCACTACCAACACCTACCGGTGTACGTCCTCTGATATCTGGTAACGCCATTGACGAACGGCCGTCACCACCATAAGTAGTACCAACAAGTGAAAAAAGGGCGGTATTTTGAGCAATACTCAATAGCTGTCCTGCACATATAGCCCAACCTCTAGGGGCAAAATTTCCTGCAAAAATCTCCACTTCGCCTAAAAATGGGTCTGCGCTCATAACGTATTTCCTTTTAAAATAATTTATATAATTACAATTGCATACCAGCTGTAATATTAGCTAAAGATGCAAAACGATAACCTGAAATACACCCAAACTGACATGAAACAATATCTAATGCCACTGAGCCTTGTTTAGTCTGCACAACTAACCCTTGTGACTTGTCAATACTTAAGACCGTACCAGCTGGCTCTGTGAATGAGGCTTGATCAACAAAGGATGCTTGTAGCACATTAAAATCACCAAATTTACCCGATAAAATAAAGCCACCATAAAGCGGGTTACCCGCTCTTGCCGCCGCGGCTAAATCAACCGCGCTGTACTGTTCAAAAGACAATGTTAAATTATCATAGTTCAGGGCTGTCGCGACCTTGATTTGTTCAATGTCGGTATCTGATTGCCAATGCAAATTATCAAATTGTTCGAAGAAAATACTCAACACTTGTGGGATTGCAGATGCAACGCGAATAGCAAGGCTTTGATAAGTATCAAATGGATGAATGGCTATACTCTGCTGTAACGAAAATTGTAGGGGGTGTTCGCAGCTTAAGCGATAAACAGTTAGTAACAAATTATCTTGATGCTCTCTAATTTGCCAGTAGAGTGGATCAGTACCTTGATAATCTGATAACTTTGCAGGGTAAATTCCATAAGCATTACCATGAAAAAAATCAATAATCGTTTGACTTTGAGTTCCCGCATTAAAACAGCTCAAGGCCATTGATACTTGCCAATCATCGAGTTGTGCAAGCAACGTATCATCATTATTCCATACTGAAAATTGTATATTTTGTGATGTGCAATGTGCTTGCAATTGACCAATTTCGCTTTGCATGTTATTTGTTTGCGTTGGCACTAATACTACAGCGACTAACAACTGGCGCTGTATCAACATATCAATCGTAGGTATAGATAAACAACTTGAAGTAAATAACACTACCTTGCTAATTTGCTCCATAGTGTACCTCTTCGTCAGCTTTCGTCGGCAAAAAACCTGTCAAACCGGTAAGCTTATAATAAAAATCTATTTTATCTTTTTTTGTAAGTAATAAACCATCTACTGCGGGGGCCTTAGGTACAAAATCAATACATACCGAGAACATAGGCAATGGATGCGTAATGCCTGACTGATATTGCTGTAACCAATGCCCATTATACGTCATTACTTCAGCGTAAAGGACAAGCGTTAGTTCACTTACATCAGTGGCTGTTTGAGGAATAGAAACTGTGTTACAGCGTACAACTTGTTGTTCTCCAAGAGCAATTATGTCTAGCGTGAGCAAACTATGACGATCAAGAGTTAATATATTTCCCAGCTCAATTCTTTCATTCAACGTATCTTGATTTAATATCGGATTCGCAGCATCGCTTTGCGGTTGCAGCCACTGTTCAACATATTCTCGTTGGCAATTAACTAATGCAGCATTAACCATAATTTTACACGGTAACATTACTCCATGATGGCTTAGTTGAGAGGCAAAGTTTCTGCATATACTCAAATGAGCTTCTTTAGAAAAACCATGCTGAAATGCCTCAGCAATAAAAATATCAAACGCTTTGTTACCTTTAAACAAAGCAGCATCAGCCTCGTAAATGCCATCGATATAGTCATTAAGTTGCAACTCATTAACTAACACCTTGAGAGATTTGATCGCTCCAGGTTGAATATCGACTAAAGAAATGCGTACTTTTTGTGGTGAAATAATTTTTTGCTGATCCATATACAGCAAAATAGGTAATAATAACGGGGCGAATGGCCCACAAGCTGGGTAGACAATATTTATTTGCGAATCCCGTTGTTGTAAATCATTAATAAGCTCAAAAATCCCTTTGTAGAAACGGGTGTTGCGATGTACATCTTTTATTGTTGTTGTGCAGTTTAAAACCGACATCACTAGGCCATGTTGATTAATATACTGTTTTGTCATTTCAACTTCATGCAATTGAGCTTGCCTAAGGACTTTTATTGCTTCTTCGTAAGCGTCAACAAAAAGTTTTTCAATTAACACAGCATCGTCTCTTTCAGTCAGTGCTTGATCTGCGATTGCTAAAAAAGACTGCTGTAGAGTCAACGCTGTAGCTGGTTGCTGTTTAAGCAAACTAATTTGATCGCGCAGTGCTTGATTAAGTAACCCAGTTACAACTGGCTCTTCACTAATACATGCGGCTGACTTAGACAATTGATGGTGTAGCACCACACACTCCTTATAATTTATAATATATATTTCTTAGCGTACAATGATGTAGCAATTAAACTGTGAAGCCATCCATTTTATCAATATTACTGATTGCACAACTTGATCATGTATAGCCTCAAAAGCGTTCACTAATTAGAGGTGTTCAACTTGGGCGTAGTTCAGTTGTTAATCTAGATTTTAGAAGAGACTCAAGCTGGGTACGTATTGAATGTTTTAATAGCTCATCAATGTGGGGGGCCGCATATTCCAAACTCGCTGTAGACTATGAATCATGTAGATTCATACTTAAGCACTCCTTTACACCAATCCTACCATGAAAAACACGTTGCAAATTAATATTACGTTCAGTAAGTAGAGTAACTCACAAGACGTAGAATACAACTTTTTAATTCTATTATTTTTAATAGTCGCTTACTTGAAAAGTCTATCTACTTATTTTTAACAATAAGTTATGTATAATTTTGGCATAAGTTAAAAATAAAAAACATTACACCCCATTACACAACATTGATTATTCCCTATATCGAGAGCTGTTTAGCTACTTACTTAATGGAGTCATATTTATATATTGTACAATTCGAGGTGTACTCCCCTTATTTGAACAACTACCGTGCGGTAATGTATGTCGCCATACAATTAAGCTACCTGCTTTTGCAGCTAATGGAGTACTGTGCCATTGTTGGCAATTAAAATGATGTGGATTGGTATTTTTAGGTAAACTAGCAAGCCAGTTGTCTATTTTTTTATGAAAGCCAGGTACACAACTGAATGCACCTTGTTCAGCGGCAACGTCAGTAAGGTATAGTAATCCTTGCGTTGCAAATCTGAGCGGTTTATTAAAGTTTATATCCCAGTGAAGATTTGGCCCAGGAAATCGCCAACTTTCTGTCTGCGGTGGATTAAAACTAAGCCTATCAGTGCTTACAGTTAAATTGTTTTCACCCCACAATTGCTCAAATACATCTCGCACCTGAGGCTGATGCCGAATAACCTGCATGGTTATATCATTAAAAATTTGTACCATAATTCCCTGTTTAAGTTCATGATTTCGATACCATGAAACAGGATTATGTTTATCCATATTCAAACGTTCATATACCATGTTACAAACGTCTTCACATAGCGTTTTTTCCACTAGCTCAGGAATAATAACGTAACCATTATCATCCCAGCTTTGCCACTGCTGCGATGTTAGAACGTAATGACGAGGCTGATTTAGCAATATTTTTTGTTGTTTAAGGCCCTTTTGCTGGAAAAATGCAGCTATCTTTTCATTTAACTCACTTTTAGCCGTCTTTGAAATAGCCATACCATAATGCTGCTCTACCCAGTTTTCGAATGTTAAAAAACTATCACTCGCAAAAATAGACTCTATTGTCGGTGTGAGCCCTAAGCCTAAAATATCCATGATCATCACATCGAGTGACCATTCATCTTCTATTATTTTTTTATCTGCACAGCCTTGCTTTTGAAACTGTACTTTGTGCCACATTCGCTTTAATTGAAATAAACCTAAACGCCCAGTTTCGTTATAACAGGGCAATATGCTCTGCATTGTTGTTTTCAGAGGAGGTACTTTTACTCTCAATTCATTTTGCATAATAACTCCTTTTCGCGCCTGATTTTAGACAAGCAAAACACCTTAAATTGATTTATTAACGCTGACTAAACTTAGTTAGAATAGAGTGCTATATTATTGCAAGCAACGATTTTTGTAGCTAAATACAGGGAGTGATATGGATAGTGAGTTACTGAACAGATACCGTAATGCGATTACACATTTGCTAAATGAGCCAGCTGATGCGGGGGTGATAAAGCCTTTTATCAACGATTTAAAAAATTACTTAGGGAATATTACGTCTATTTCAACTGATTTAGATATGAATGACTGGAATGATGAAAATACATCCCAAGGCGTTGCAATTTCTCCCGTACAAGCAGCTAAATGCATAGAAGAAACTCTTCGTACGCAAATCTTTATGCAAGGTGTTAAACTCGCTATTGAAGAACGTTTAAAAGCAACGACTGATGATATTCATGTTCTTTATGCCGGTACAGGTCCTTATGGCACGTTACTTATTCCTTATTTAGGTGTTGCCACAAACTCACGTATAAAAGTCACACTCATTGACATTCATCCAGAAAATATCAGTGCAATTAAAAAGCTAGTAAAGCACTTTTCAATCACCCAAAACATTGTTGCAATTACGTGTGATGACGCAACTTGCTGGCAAGCGCCCCCCTCTCAGCAATTTGACATTATTATTTCAGAAACTATGACAGCGCTATTAAAGCGAGAACCTCAAGTTTTTATTTTTGCTCATTTATGTCAATACTTGAGTGATTCTGGCACATTAATCCCACAAAAAATTTCTTTAAAGGCATGGCTAACACCTTTTAACTCTTTAATGTCTGCAGAAGCTAATACAACAGATGACATACTCCTAAAAGAGTTTTATTGCTTAAACATCGACGAAGCAAGGCGTTTAAATGCAGGAGACGCATCTTCTTTCAAAGGTAATATGCTAATCCCAAATGGCGTTGATACTAATTACAGACTCAAACTAACAACCGACATTCAAGTATACAAACACCATAAACTAACGGAAAATCAATGTAGTTTAAATATACCGCTGACTTTTTTACCTCATGATGCGCAGCTTCGTGGCGGTGAAGCTATTCATTATGAATACATAACACCACACAGCCCAGATTTTGTATTTACATTCCCAATAAAAAAGATAATTAAAACTAAGATCAAATTAACCAAATTTTCAGAGCTCAATAACTTAGGGTTACCTGGCGTAAAACATATGTTTGAGCACGCACAGGCAGCTAAATGTGGTTGCTCTATTAATGTAGATGAAAATGAATGGACACAATGGACCAACCTATTGGACTCATTAGCCTTGCCATATCATGAAACATCAGTCGCACTTTATCAAAGCCAACGTATAGAAGAATTTGAAACTTGGCTAAGCACTAACAGCAACCTCACATTATCATGATTATTAACGCTCAAGTTAACACTGGTAAACAGCTTAAAGACGTTGAAAAAATTTTAACCTTTCTTACTCATATTGGAATTAAGCACCGGTATCAAACCTTAGACGAAAGAACTTTTTTGCCCGGCCTTAAGCTAGAAAAAGGCGTTTTATTGCTTGATTTTGTCAATGGGTTCTATCCTGGTGATATCCTTCATGAGGCTGGGCATATTGCTGTCTGTGAGCCAATTTTTAGGCCCCTATTAGATGCTGACTTTTATAAGAATGGCTTGCTTGCGGGCAGAGAGAAACAAGCTATGCACGCAGAAGAAATGGCTGCGACAGCTTGGGCTGTTGCAGCAGCTATTCATTTGTCATTATCACTAGATATTATCTTTCATAAAGATGCTTATAAAGGTGCGAGTAAGACGTTAAAGCATGCTTTTGAAAATGGGAATGGTTTTGGGTTTCCATTATTACAAGCATGGCAAATGACTTGCCCAAACAAAGGTTACCCTGTAATGGTCAAGTGGATCAGAGACTGTCGCTGGATAGAAACGCTTCCAAATATATAGTTTGCAAAAAATGGATGAACTTTGTTTAAAATAAAAAGAACAATTTAATTTATGGAAATATCCTCAAATAAACATGACTTTTTCCTAAAAAACGGTTTTGTTCACTTTGAAAATGCACTTTCGATAACATTACTTAAAAAATTACAACGTTTTTCAGATAAGTTAGAAGCATTAGCACTAGAGAATTTTCACAATGGGCAAGTCAATAATCAATGTTGTATCTCAACAGACTCAGGTTTGCCTCGTCTTTTTCGTTATAACGACTTACTATTCGAGTCACCTGAATTAATAATTGAACTATTAGCTAGCCCACCACTCATCGAAGTTTATAAAGAATTGGTAGGAGATGGCGCAGTCCCCTTGCAATTAGATGTAGCTTATAAATACCCGTACCCACACCCTCATATTACTTGGCATCAGGACGCTCCTCATTCTAGGCAATATCCTTATTTAAATATTGGTATATACCTTGATGACGCTCTTTTAGAAGATGGCTGTTTACGCTACGTACCAAATACCCAGCATAAAGTTTTAGATATTTACAAACTTTCCAATCAATATGGGTGGGATATTCCTAATGTAGTACAACAACCCGCTAAAGCAGGTGACATCATAGTTCATGACATAATGGTTTTACATAGTTCAGGAGTAAAGCGCAGCCAAGGTGCAAGAAGAACACTGTATGTTGAATTAAGGACAATTTTAGGGATTACCGAAAGTGGAAAACAAACTAAGGAGTGGGCCGAACTGAGAAAACAATGGATGGCACATGTAATTAAAGCGGCAGATCCAAACAGTATTCCGCAAGCTTGGCATGAATTTTACGGCGAACCTAAATACGATTTAAGTACCTTGGTTAAGCTCATTAAAGCCAAGCCTGAAGCACCCATCCCTTCGATTCATGCCCATAAAAATGTAGTTCATCCAAATTACCCTACTCCCAAGGATTTACGCTAAAATCACATATAATTTGAAAGTATTCATTTTCCATTAGGGTCTGATGACCTTTCAGGACTAAAATTAAACAATCACTCAAAGGAATATACGTGCTTAATGAACACTTTACGCCAAAACAACGTGCATTGATATGCGCTGATCTAGCTCATTTACGCTTATTAGCTGATTTAAAACTTGCACCATCAATTCCTTACTTTGCAGAAAAACCTTACCCTATTGGCCGCTGTAGAGAAATACGCGATGAGGTATTTGCACTACTGCAAACGGAATTACCTACCACTAAAAAACCTGGGCTCAGTTTATTAAAAAATCTAATTGTACAAGGTAACTCTTTACAAAAAGCATGGGGCTCACTGCAAGATCAATACTTTCAAAACGCATTGATACTTGGTCCTTGGTATATTGATGTTGCTAACGACACCGTAAATGCCAATAAACCTAGAATAGAGATTTTATCCTTAGCTACCTCAAACTTTACATCAATAAAGGATTTTGATCAGTTTGTAAAAATAGCTCGTCGCTATTGGAAGGTTGATGTGTATAGAAATGATGTATGCCCAGCGCTTGCGCCTTATATGCCACTTTTATGTGTGGGCACCAGTGGTACAAGTTGGCTAGGGGCCGCAAACGACGATATGCTCAATGTCGCTATTAATAGCAACTTTGAGGAGTCTAAACGTATTTTGGACTCTTTGCCCTGCGCGCCAGTTAAAGTCAAAGAGCGCTGGAAAAAAGTATTGAGCAATTTCGACCATAATGATTTTTTATTAAGTGTCGGAGAGCCTGTCTCGTATTGCACTACGTATAGTAAACACTCGTACCAAACAGACCTGACAAAACGTGATGCTGCTGTTACTGCATACTTGTCTTTGCCTAAATCTGTTTAGCCAGTGCTTAACAAAAAAACTTTATTTACATTTCCAGTTCCAACATAGTTACTGGTTTAACTAACTTCCAATATATCAGTCTATAAATTAAGAAATAATAAGCTCAAATAATATTTCATGCCACAAAGCTAATGAAAAAATGCTATGGTTAAGATATCGATTATGACCTCAAGGAATGGCTCATGAACCAACAAACTGTACATACTTATTTAATGAACAAACCGTTAGTTAAACTAACGCAACCTTTTGCTAAAGATGTTGATGTATATAAAGTAAACCATAAGATGTTCGCCACCCTTGCACTGAGCAATGAGGGTGAAACCGATGAAAACGGCGAACCTATTTGGTGGCTAAACTTAAAGTGCGACCCTGATGAAGCACAGTCATTACGAGATATTTTTCCTTCGGTGATTCCAGGTTATCATATGAATAAACGCCTTTGGAATACAGTGATTTTAGACGGCTCAATACCACAAGGTGAAATTGAGCGTATGATTGATAATTCATTTAATTTGGTGGTCGACAACATGCCAGATAAAGACAAACAGGCTATTGAAGCCTTACTGTAAATAAGCGTATATATCTCTATATTTTCTGATTATCAAACATAAAAAAAGCCGCATAATTTGCGGCTTTTTTACGTTAACTTAAAACATTAATCTTTGTGCTCAGTCATCTCATTTTGAGTATCAGTCGATTTATCATCTGACTGATCTGACTCAACTTCAGCTGTTTTAGTGACTGTAGTGTAAAACTTATCGCCTTTATCAGCCATTGCAACCAGTGATTCACAGGGTGCAAAAATGGCATTGCTGTTAGCCAGTGTAGACATATCAGAGCTTATTTTACTCGCACCTAATTTGTCCATGTAGCTAAACGGGCCACCTAAGAACGGTGGGAAACCAATACCAAAAATAGCACCAATATCACCATCACGCGGGCCTGCGATAATACCATCATCTAAACAACGAGCCGCTTCATTAAGCATTTGTGAAACACAGCGCTTAGCAATCTCGTTTTTATTTAAACGTGGGGCTGGGGTTACACCTAGTAGCTCATAGACTGACTCATCGACCTTTTTGCCTTTCTTGTCGTATTCATAAAAACCGCGCCCTGTTTTACGACCAAGACGTTTTGAATCAATCATGCGCGAGAAAGCATCAGGCCCTTTAAAGCGCTCACCCAATTCTTTTTCAAGAATTGGCGCAATTTTAGATCCAATATCAATACCCACTTCGTCCAGCAGTGCCAACGGTCCAACAGGAAAACCAAACTCGACTAAAGCCGCATCTATTTTTTCAATCGGCTCACCAGCAAGCATTAAGTTAGCCGCTTCATTAAGGTATGGCGCTAAAATACGGTTTACATAAAAACCAGCCATATCTTTTACTACAATTGGCGTTTTACCTTGCTTACGTGCAAAGTTAACTACACGAGCAATGGTTTCTTGTGACGTGCCTTCGTGAGGAATGATCTCTACCAGTGGCATTTTCTCTACTGGCGAGAAATAATGTAAACCAATTACATTTTCAGGGCGTTCTGCTTTTGCTGCAATTTGCGAAATAGGTAATGACGAAGTATTACTTGCAAAAATAGTATTCGCTTGGCATTGCTGCTCAACATCAGCAACCATACCTTGCTTAAGCTCTAAATCTTCAAATACCGCTTCTATCACTAAATCTATGTGCTTAAAGCCGCTGTAATCCGTAGTGCCAGTAATGCGGTTCATGGTTAACTGCATATCGGCTTTTGACATAATGCGGCGCTTAAGGCGTTTATCTAAGATTTTGTATGTGTAGTTCATGGCATTACTTATGCCCTGCTCTGCCACATCTTTAATACGTACCGGCAATTTAGCCTTAACCGCACTTACATGAGCAATACCTGCGCCCATTAATCCGCCACCTAACACAGCAGTTTTACTAATCGCAGGAGCGTCATCGTTGCGCCATTCTTTTTTCATTTCAGTGGTTGCAAAGAAAATACCGCGCAGCGCCTTAGACTCATCACTCATCACTAAAGTGGCAAAGCCTTCTGCTTCGGTTTTATACGCTTTCATTTCATCAAGCTCTACGCTTGCACGAACCGCTTTAATAATCGCAAGCGGCGCTGGGTAATGACCACCGGTTTTTTTAAGTACGTTTTCTTTAGCTTTTTTAAAGATAAAGTTACGACCAAACGGGTTTGATTCTAATAACTTGCTGATCTTATCAAGTTTAGGCTCTTTAGCTTGTGGCTTTTTCTTCGCCGCAAACTCTTTGGCCACTTTTAGCAGTACGCTTTGTGGAACACAATCATCCAATACACCGGCTTTTTTAGCTTGTTTTGGACGAATTTGCTTACCAGTTAGCATCCACTCAAGGGCTTTTTGAATACCCACGATTTTAGTTAAGCGTTGTGTACCACCACCGCCAGGCAATAAACCTAGTTGTACTTCTGGTAAACCAATTTTAGTTAAATCGCTATCAGTACCAACGCGATAATCACATGCTAAAGCAAATTCTAAACCGCCACCAAGCGCTGCGCCATGTATAGCACTAACTGTGGTGTACGGAAGCTTTTTCAAATCAAAAAATGCTTGATGGCATAACTCGCTAATAGCTAATGCATCTTCACGCTTTTGCACGCTGTCTAGCATTTTAACATCGGCACCAGCAATAAAGTTATCGCTTTTACCACTAATAAATACCATACCTTTAACTGCGTGCTCTTTAGCTTGTGCTAATAATGCTTTTAAATCATCAGCAAAGCTGTCACGCAGGGTATTCATTTTTTCACCCGGCACATCAATGGTTACCACGGCTATTTTGTTATCATCAACCGTTAAATTAAATACTGAATCTGTCATTACGCACTCTCCAATACAAAGGCTGCACCTAAACCACCCGCAGCACAGGCAGTCGTTAACGCTAAACCACCGCCACGACGCTTAAGCTCGTATAAACTTTGTGTAATTAAACGTGCGCCGGTTGCCGCAAATGGGTGACCATAAGCGAGTGAACCGCCGTTAACGTTAAACTTATCCATGTTAATTTCACCTATGGCTTTATTACGCCCTAAGTGCTCTTGTGCAAATTTATCTGAAGCAAACATTTTCATATTCGCTAAGGTTTGCGATGCAAACGCTTCATGCATTTCAATAAGGTCTAAATCAGCCAACGTAATACCCGCTCTATCAAGCGCGATTGGCGTTGAGTGAGCTGGCCCCATTAGCATGTCTTTTTCTACGCCTATGGCTGAAAACGCAAAACTGCGTACGTAGCCTAAAATTTCGTAACCCAATGCTTTTGCTTTGCTTTCGCTCATCATTAACACTGCGGCTGCGCCATCGGTTAATGGGGTTGCATTAGCGGCAGTCACAGAGCCGTGCTGACGGTCAAATACCGGTTTGAGCTTAGCGTAACCTTCAACCGTTGAGTTTTTACGAATATTGTTGTCTTCTTCAATAAAGCTTTTATAAGGCGGTAAGTGCGCCGTCATTACTTCATCTTTTAACTTGCCATCGGCCCAAGCTTGAGTTGCTAATGAGTGAGAACGATGTGCTAAAGCATCTTGATCTTCACGGCTAATATTATGGGTTTTAGCCATTTGCTCAGCTGTTTGTCCCATTGATAAACCCGTTGAGTACTCAGCAACTGCTGGCGGTACTGGTAATAAATCTTTTAAACGTAGTTTTGAGAATATTTTTAAACGCTGACCAAGCGTACGGGCTTTGTTTAAATCGACTAAACTGCCGGCTAATTTTTTACTTACACCAATTGGCAATACAGACGATGAATCGGCACCACCAGCAATACCCACGTTTACAGAGCCTGCCATAATAGATTCGGCAACATTTGCAATTGCTTGAAAGCTAGTTGCACACGCACGTGACACTGAATATGCATCAACGCCAACTGGCATACCTGTACCTAATACAATTTCACGTGCAATATTTGGCGCTTCTGGCATTTGTACTACTTGACCAAAAACCAGTTGATCGATTTCTGACTTGTCGAAATTTAATCGCTCAAGCATTTCATTAACTACTAGCTTACCCATATCCAATGCTGGTACATGGTGAAACGCAGTTGCTTGCTTAGCAAAAGGAGTACGTAGGCCGCTTACAATGGCAATACGGTCGCCTTTTGGTGTTTTAAGTATGTTTTGCTCAGACATTTATTATTCTCTCCCGCTGACAGGTCAGACCTGTATGTTTTCCTCGATTCTAAACAACCCGTGTGATAAAGCCAATAGATAAACGTAAATTAATCATAAAGCGCCATTGTAAATCACTACATACATTGTGTAAGGGTAATACAATAGGCTTTTTTAGCAGGTTTTACAAAGTTTTGTGTTAGGCTAAAAAGCGTTAAAAAATAACGAACTATTTTCAAAAAATCAGTCTAACTCTTGAGTTATCCACTTATAAACCTTATAACTAGCTCAGTATTTGTTACCTAATCACTTTAGGTATTATTTAAGCTGACGAGGACAGTCCACTTATTATGGCAGCTAACGCATTTTCACAATTAAAAACGTACTTAGATACACAAATCATTGGCCAGCCAGCGCTTACTCAAGCACTTTTAATTGCTATATTAGCCGATGGCCACTTACTTGTTGAAGGCCCTCCAGGGCTTGCAAAAACTCGCGCAGTAAATGCGCTTGCAAAAGGTATTGAAGGATCGTTTCAGCGTGTTCAATTTACCCCAGACTTATTACCTGCCGATGTAACCGGCACTGATATTTATCGTCAACAAACCAGTGAATTTGTGTTTGAAAAAGGCCCTTTATTTCATAATCTCATATTAGCGGATGAAATAAACCGAGCACCAGCAAAAGTACAATCAGCTTTATTAGAAGCAATGGCCGAGCGCCAAGTTACTGTGGGCAAAAATACGTACCCACTTAGTGACCTGTTTTTAGTGATGGCAACACAAAATCCGCTTGAGCAAGAAGGGACCTACCCACTACCTGAAGCGCAATTAGACCGTTTTTTATTACATTTAAGTATTAATTACCCAGGTGCAGAGCACGAGCTTGATATTTTACGCCTAACCCGTGGTGAAGCACTTAATGATGAAGCCCCAGTGCTTGAGCAAATTTCGCAAGCAGAGCTGTTTGCCGCTAGAAAAGCGATTTTAGGTCTGTATTTAGCAGAGCCACTAGAGCAATACTTAGTTCAGTTGATTATTGCTACTCGAGAAGGCGCAAACTTAGATGAGCAACTTGGCCGCTGGATTGAATACGGCGCCAGCCCACGTGCCACGATTGCTTTGGATAAATGTGCCCGCGCTCATGCGTGGTTAAGTGGTCGTGATTTTGTATCGCCTGACGATATTCAAGCTGTGGTACATAATGTATTACGCCATCGTATTATTTTAAGTTACGAAGCACAGGCCGATGGTATTACAAAAGATCAGGTTATTAGCCGTATTGTTGAACTAGTTGCTGTACCTTAAGTTATGCAAACACACTTTGATTCTCAGGCATGGCTTAAATTAAGTCATAGCCATGGTGTTAATTTATCGCTTAAAGAGCTGATGTATTATAAAGCAAAAGCGCAACTGCTTGAGCTGGCACCTAACGTTAGAATAAAAAATACCTTAGCGGGGCAATATCTGGCGCCGCATAAAGGCCGAGGCATGGAGTTTGCCGAAGTGCGCCATTACCAACACGGTGATGACATACGCTCTATTGATTGGCGGGTCACGGCTCGTACCGGTGAAACCCACACCAAACTTTTTCAAGAAGAAAAAGAACGCCCGGTATTTGTATTTACTGACTTTTCAAACTCCATGTTATTTGGCTCTCAATTATTATTAAAGTCGGTGCAAGCTGCACATATTAGTGCCTTGGTTGCGTGGTCTGCTTGCCAACGTGGCGATAGAATTGGCGGTGTTGTGTTTAATCAGCACTCGCATTTAGAGCTTAAACCTAGTGCCCGTGAAAAGGCCGTGTTAAAGCTGTGTCATAATTTATGCGACGCCCATCAGCAGGCACTTGAAAATATTGATAAACCTGCCAGTAATAACTTTAGTGACAACCTTAAGCGTTTAAATCACTTAGCTAAACCCGGTAGTTTGGTTTATATCGTATCCGATTTTAACGCCTTAGATGACGCCAGCTTTAAACAACTCGAATTACTTGCGCGGCACTGTGAGTTAATAGGCTGCCATATTAGCGACCCCTTCGAGCATAAGTTACCTGCTTTCCAACAAGCGGTTACGGTAAGTGCTAATAATCAGCAGTTTGCCCTCCCTTTGATGGATAACAGTTTTAGAGAACGATTTGCCAAAAATGCCGAGCAAGCATTTAGCGCGCGTATTAATCGTTTAACAAAATCTGGGCTTAACCTATTATCATTCGATGCAGCCACTGCGCTGGAACTGCAATTAGTGAGAAGATAAATCATGCAAACCTCTCCACTTGATGGCCTTCACGATATTATTGCTCCCTCTCACGTTGACTGGTGGCCATTAGCCCCTGCTTGGTGGGTAGTTATTAGCATTGCACTGTGCTTAGTGTGTGGCTTAATTATAATTATGTACAAAAACTATCAATTTAAAAAACCAAAACGTAATGCGATTAAATTAGCTAATCAACAACAATCAGCGCAGCAATTGCATATTATTTTAAAGCGTTTAGTGATCACCTATTACGATCCACGCTTAGCAGCGCAATCCACAGCTAACTGGTGTAAAACCCTAAGTCAACTTGCTGCAATTGGTTTTAATGAAGATGAAATTTCAAGCCTATATAGCACAGCACAAACACCACCGGCACTCAGTGATAAGTTTCGCCAAGCTATTAAACAATTTAAGCTAAAGGAGCCACTGCATGTTTGAATTTAGCTGGCCATGGCTGTTTTTATTACTGCCGCTTCCTTTAACGTTACTGCTATTAAAACCCGCAGCAAGTAATGCAACGACACGTTTACGCATCCCAAGTTTTGCATCGCATAATTTAAATAATCAACATGTAGAGCCCAGTGCACGTAAGTTAAACACTCTTGAATGGTTGCTATGGGCATTATTAGTAACAGCATCGGCTAACCCTACTTGGTTAGATGAGCCTATATCGCTGCCTAATGAAGGTCGCGACATTATGCTCGCTGTGGATTTATCGGGATCAATGACAGAACAAGACATGGCTTATAATGGCCAATATGTTGACCGTTTAACTATGGTTAAAGCAGTGCTTAGCGATTTTATAGAGCAGCGTCAAGGCGACAGACTTGGGTTAATATTGTTTGGTGATACCGCGTTTTTGCAAACACCTCTCACCCGTGATGTAAAAACCGTCAGCAAAATGCTTACTGAAGCACAAATAGGTTTAGTAGGACGTGCCACGGCTATTGGTGACGCTTTAGGTTTATCGGTTAAACGCTTTGCTAGTAAAAAAGAAAGTAATCGCATTGTGGTGTTACTAACAGATGGACAAAACACCGCAGGAAACCTTGACCCCGAAGATGCCCTATTACTGGCTCGTGAAGAAGGCATAAAAGTGTACACCATCGGAGTCGGCTCTGATAACCCACGTGGTTTTAGTTTATTTAATATGGGCTCTGGAGGAAGTAATTTAGATGAGAGCTTACTGAAAAATATTGCCGAGCAAACCGGAGGTCTGTACTTTAGAGCCAAAGATGTCGCTGGGCTGCAACAAATCTATGCAGAGCTTGATAAACTCGAGCCAATTAGTGCCGATGAGCAAACCTTTCGCCCGCAAACAGCCTTGTTTTATTATCCGTTATTACTGGCCATTCTGTTAATAAGTGCAATGGCATTTTTAAAAACAGTACGTGCATTGAAGGAGCCAAGCTAATGGATTTTGAGTTTATTCGCCCCGCTATTTTATGGCTGCTACTCCCTGCGCTAGGGCTGTTTTTTATTGCCATGCTTAAAGAGAAAAAAGCCCAATCGGCGCCACTTATTGCGCCACATTTAGCACAATTTGTTATGAGTGAATCAAATAATCAGGCTCGTCAGCCGCTGTGGCTAGTTGCGTTATTTTGCAGTTTAGCCATTGTATTTAGTGCAGGCCCAAGTTTTGAGGAAAAACAAGTCCCTGTATTTCAAAGCAAAAGTGCCCGCGTTATTGTAATGGATATGTCGTACTCTATGTATAGCACCGACATTGCTCCTAATAGATTAATGCAATCTCGCTTTAAAGCCCTCGATATGATTGAGTTATTTAAAGAAGGTGATACTGCATTAGTAGCCTACGCAGGCACTGCCTATACCATTTCTCCACTGACCAATGATGCAACCACCCTCGCCAACCTTATTCCTAGCTTAAGCCCTGAAATTATGCCTGATAAAGGCTCAAACGTGCTGGCAGGTTTAGACATGGCACAAGAGCTGCTCACTCAAGCAGGCTACCTAGATGGTGATATTATTTTGATCACCGATGGTATTGAACAACAACAGCAAAGCGATATAAGTGGTTTTACTAACAGTAGCCAGTATCGACTAAATATTTACGGTATTGGCACTGAGCAAGGTGCACCAATAAAGTTACCTGAAGGCGGATTTTTAAAAGATAGTTACGGCCAAATTGTAGTGCCCACACTCAATGGTTCTTTACTTAAAGGACTAGCAAAAAATAGTGGCGGCCAGTACGCTAATTATCAACCAAGCAATAGTGATATTGCCATTTTTTCACCGCAAGCAAACAGTGAAATACTAAAAAGTGAAAAACCCAATTTAGCCTTGTGGCGAATCGATGCTGGCATTTATGGCTTGCTTATTTTACTGCCCTTAGCTCTATACTTATTTAGACGCTCTGCGTTTATTGGTGCGGTGCTATTGCTAAGCTTTATACCTCAGCAAAATGCTCATGCAGTAGAGTTACCAACACTATTTAAAAATACCGATCAGCGTGCATTAGAAGCTTACAACAACCAAGAGTACCAACAAGCAGCGCAAGCGAAGTCCAACGCTCTCAAAGGCGCTGCATTGTATCAGCAAGGTCAGTTTGAAGGCGCTCTGAACGAATTTAGTCAAGATAAATCAGCCACTGGTTATTACAATTACGGTAATACACTGGCTAAAGCCGGACAATTAGAGGCTGCTATAAACGCTTACAAACAAGCGCAATCACTACAGTCTGATTTTACCCAAGCAGCCGATAACCAAGCGTTAGTTGAGCAGTTACTTAAGCAACAGCAAGACCAGGAAAACCAACAAGGAAATGATTCGCAAAATCAAGATGATCAAAGTCAAGATGGTGCAGATAAATCAAAACAAGATCAGCAAAAAAATGGCGATAAAAATAACGCAGATAAAAGCGAAGATGACAGCCAAAACAGTGAAGAGCAGCAATCGAGTGAACCCTCGGAGCAATCAAAAGATCAACAAAGCCAATCTGGCGAGCAGTCAGATGAGCAAAATCAGCCTGACATGCAAGCTCAATCACAAAACCAGCAAGACGAGAACAAAGACGACGATAGTAAGCCTCAGCAAGACGAGCAACAGAGTCAACCCAATCAAATGAATGAGCAACCGCCATCTGATGAGCAAAAGCAGCAAGCACAACAACAAGCTATGCAGGCACAGGCGGCTGAACTTACTAATGAAGAAAAAGAGAAAGCACAGCAACTAAATCAGTTACTAAGAAAAGTGCCCGACGATCCCGCTATTTTATTAAGAAACAAAATGCAATTAGAAGCCCAAAAAAGACAATATCAACGCCGTCCAACAGGAGTAGAAAAATCATGGTAATGCGATTATTTTGCTGTTTATTGCTATTAACTGCCATGCCATTAATGGCCGCCACTTCATTAGAGGCAAGCGTTGATAAAAACCCGGTACTGGCGGGTGAGTTTTTTATGCTCAATATTAGCGTTGATGATTCAATCAAAGGGCAACAACCCGATACTTCAGCGCTGTTAAAGGATTTCGTAGTCGGCCCTATGAGCTTAAGTAGCCGCACCAACATTATTAACGGCAGCATTAAAAAACAAACATCGTGGTCTGTTAAGTTAATGACTCGCAAAGCCGGCGAATACACAATTCCTTCTTTTAGTGTTGCAGGGCTCAGCTCTCAACCGATAAACTTGTCGGTTAAAGAGCGAAGCAGCGATGCGGGCAAAAATGATGATATATTTTTAAAAAGCTCGCTTACAAATAACAGCTTATTTGTGCAAGAGGCTGGCGTTTACACCATTAAACTTTACTTAGCTAAAGAGCTACTTGATGGCAGCTTAAGCACACCAAGCATGGAAGATGCTCAACTCACCCAGCTAGGTAAGCAAAGTGAAGATTATGAACTGGTTAACGGTAAACGTTATTTAGTGATCACTCGTAATTATTTAATTCAGCCGCAAAAAAGTGGTGCATACACCATTGAAGCACCGGTTTTTCAAGGGCGTGTTCAACAAAACTATCGCCAACTAGAGGTGTCGGCACTTGGCGATGAACAACAGATTGAAATCAAACCCATCCCTGAGAATTATCAAGGTGATTGGTTACCCAGTGAATTAGTAAGTCTAACCGAGCAATGGCAACCAGACGATAATACTGTTGAAGCCGGCACGCCAATAACACGCACTATTATGCTTACCGCCTTAGGGGTGACTAAAGAGCAACTACCCGAAATTGATATGCCTACTATTGATGGTATTCGCAGCTACCCGGATGAAAAAGAAACTAATAATGCAGTGCGCGATGGTCGAGTGGTATCACAGCAAAGCGCCTCATTTGCGCTACTTCCACAAACCCCAGGCACCTATACATTGCCTGAAATTACCCTGCCTTGGTATAACACCAAAATGAACCGAATTAGTTACGCAACTTTACCAGAGCGCACAATTACGGTAACACCAAGCACCACAGCACCAGCAAACTCGCTGAGCCCTCCCGTTGAAAGTAATTTAAACAACACGGATGCAGAGCCAACGCAGCAAGCGCTCAGCGTGCAACGCCATACTAGTACGCCTCTATGGCTTATTATTGTAGCCGTATTAGGTTACGTATTATGGATTGTGACCCTGGTTCTTTACTTTATAAAACGCTCAGCTAAAGAAGCGCAACAAACGGCGCAAGCAAATCATAGAGGCAATCAGCAAGCAGAATTAAAAACACTGCAAATACTTGCTAAAAGCCGTGATAATAAAGCATTTTACGATGCACTTAATCTATACGCGCTAACTCGAACAGATAAAAAGGTAGGAGCTCTCACCCATTTATGCGCTATGATAAACAACTCGCAGTTCACTGCGCAGGTAAATAATTTACAAGCACAGTTGTACGGTAACCAATCGGCCGGCACTGATTTAGAAGCGATTGTTAGTTTATTAAAAAAACATCAATCGCACACAGCTAAGTCATCATCTGCGTTAAAAGAGCTATATTCTTAATAAGAATCTTAGTTACTTTTTTGGCCTATAATAATTTTAATTAAAAAGTACTTATGTTTGGAAATAAAAAATCGAATGATCGGGTCTTAATAAATATGGCTGAAAAACAACAACGCTACGAAGCCTTGGTTCATGTTTATCACAAGGAACTCTATCGCTTTGCTTACTGGTTATGTAACGACCCGACTATTGCGGATGACTTAGTGCAAGAAACCTTTTTACGTGCATGGCGCTCGCTTGATTCGTTACTCGACCAAAAAGCAGCTAAGCCATGGTTGCTGACCATTTTAAGGCGTGAGAATGCCAGACGCTTTGAGCGCAAGCAATTTGATTACAGTGATGTAGATAACGACACACTAGTGGATCAAACCAGCCATAGCTTAGATACAGCAATGGAACAAACCGTTATCCAGCGACAAATTTCTTTATTGGCTGATGAATACAAAGAGCCGCTGTTGCTACAGGTGGTAATGGGCTGCACCGGAGATGAAATTGCAGACATTCTTAACTTAAATAAAAATACGGTCATGACACGTTTATTTCGAGCAAAAAATCAACTTAAAGAGGCATTAAGCCGTGATGATGAACAACTTAAAGGAGCATCAAAATAATGGATGAACTTGAGTTTCGTCGCCGCACAATTGCGCAGCCAAATGAGCTGGACAAAGAGCTACAGGAATTTGCAAACAGCAGTGCCGACAGACAACAATTTTTGAATGAAAGCAAAGCATTCGATAAACAACTCGACAATGCGCTTGAAATCCCTGTGCCTGACAATCTTGCTGAACGAATTATTTTAAATACCTCGTTAAAAGAAAAAGCCAGAACAGATGAACTTGAGCAAAAGGATAACGTGGTTAGTGCACGCTCATGGTTTAAGTTTGACCGAGTACATTTGGCCTTAGCGGCTTCATTTGTGATTGCAGTCAGTGCGTTTATGTTTAGCGAAGAGCAAAGCATTAATCAAACGGCTGGTGAGCATGCACTAGCTCATGTTTACCATGAAATTTATGCATTAAATAAGACTCAACCAATTAGCATACAAGCTGTTAATGAAAAGCTGGCTTTACTTGGCGGTCAAATTAGTGATTTGCCTGGTAAAGTCACTTACGTTACCTTTTGCGATTTTCAAGGTGAGAGAGGCTTACATTTAGTGTTTGAGTCTGACTTTGGGCCTATGACCGTGTTTATTGTGCCAAGCGATAACCAAATTTTTGAAATTGGCTCTGATGATTTTAATGACTCTCGCTATGCTGGCCATATAAATCGTGGCAAACAGGCCGATACCGTGCTAATTGCAAGCCTTGGCTCACCAGTTGATATGTATAATGAACGTATTTCAGGTGCTATTCGCTGGCTTTAAGCCATTATAGAAACAATAAAAAACCGCAACGAGTGTGCGGTTTTTTTATTATTTAAAAGCCAAAGCTTCTTACTGATTACTTACAAACATCAGCAACTGCGTTAGCAAAGTAGTTGATATTTGCTTGGCTAATACCTGCTACGTTAACACGGCTAGAACCGACAATGTAAATACCGTATTCTTTTTGTAGGCGCTCGATTTGCTCTTTATTAATACCTAAGAAAGAGAACATACCGTGTTGGCGGTCAATAAACGAGAAGTCCTGAGCAATATCTTTTGCTGCCAGGCTGTCTTTAATTAAACTACGTAAACCATTAATACGGTTACGCATTTCATCAAGTTCACTGTGCCATAGCTGCGTTAATTCTGTGCTGCTTAAAATAGTGTTTACAATGTCTGCACCGTGCGCTGGCGGCATAGAATAAATGCTACGTACCACACTTAATAACACCGAGTTTGAAATATCAGCTGTTGCACTGTCTTTTGCAATGATTGAACAGGCACCAATACGCTCACGGTATAAGCCGAAGTTTTTAGAACATGATGAACAAATGATCAACTCTTCAACCGCATTGGCTAAAATACGTAAACCATTCGCATCTTCTTCTAAAGAAGAGCCAAAACCTTGATATGCAATATCAATTAATGGCGTAAAACCCACATCTTTTGCAAGTTCAGCAATAGTATTCCATTGTGTTTCGTTTAAATCCATACCACTTGGGTTGTGACAACATGCATGTAATAACACCACATCGCCCTTAGGCACCTGTGTTAGTGTTTCAACCATTTCATCAAACAATAAATCTTTGTTTTCGTAATCGTAGTATGGGTATTCTTTTACCGTTAAGCCTGCAGCTTCAAATAAGCTAATGTGGTTTGCCCACGTTGGGTTGGTTACCCATACAGTTGCATCTGGATTACAACGTACAATGAATTCTGCAGCAACACGAAGTGCACCAGTACCGCCAGGAGCTTGTGCTGTGCGTACGCGGTTAGCTAATAATGCAGGGTGTTCACCTAGTAGAAGATTTTCCATTTGTTGACAGTAATCTAAATTACCAGCAAGACCAATGTAAGATTTGCTCATTTCATTTTCTAAACGAAATGCTTCTGCTTTTTTTACTGACTTTAATACTGGGGTATTCCCCTGCTCGTCTTTATATACACCAACCCCTAAGTCAATCTTATTTGGGTTAGTATCTTGCTTGTAGGCCGCCATAAGGCCAAGAATAGGGTCTGTTGGTAATGGTTTTAATACTGAGAACATTGGCTATCTCTTCGTTATTTAGGGGTTAGCTGTTGCGATAAGCTTAACATAAAAACTCACTAGATTGACTAGTGTTATTTACACTAAAAAGTGAGGAATTTTAATGCAGCACGCAATTAATAACGCGAGCGTCGCTTTATCAAAAAAATCAGTGCTGAAGGCTTCACCATCAACAATACCTATACACTGATGTTGTGCATTAAATAGCGGTAAACAGGCTTCTGCTTTTACTTTCGGATCACAGGTGTAATATTCACCGCCTGCCGCTAAATACTGCTCAACATTATTAATAACGCGCCCTTTACCACTAAGCGCTACTTGAACGTTATTGCTGGCAGTCGCAAATTCAGCAGTAAGCGGAAATAAAGGACGACTCGGCGCACCAAAATAAGCCAGCTTTAATAACTGCTCCCCTTCATTGGTGTGGGTATTCTGATAAATGCCGTACCAATCAAGCTTTGTGTTTTCAATGACGTAGTCAACAATCAATTGAAGTTGCGCTAATTTTTCAGTTGTTTGCGTACTTTGGCTGACATAATCGCTTAGTTTAAACGGCTCATCCTGTAGGTAACCAAATAAACTACATGCCCCACCTTCACCTAGCTCAGGAATTTGATATTCCCAACGCACGGCTGGTGCAGCATTTTTATTTAGGTATTGCTCAAGCTTTTCTAGCTCAGCGTGAATTAACTGTGGCTCAACATTAAGTTGAGCATACTCTAAGTAAGAATTAATCATTTGGACGTCCATACATCTATAATGCCGAAATAGTAGCATGGATGTTTTTATAGTGCTAGCCAATTTAAAGTGCTTTTTTAAAATCTTTAAACACTTTTATTCATAGATATAATTGTGGTATTTAAACTGGTTGCTTTATCTTTGGGGGCATTAAAAGGTGTTCAGCTTAGGTGCAAAAATTACGCCTTTGCTTCACAAATTTGTTATTATTTGCCGCATTATTATATTCAATCTTAAGTAGGTTAATTATGAGTGATAGTCACTTAGTGTATTCAACAGCAACAGGGCGAATTGATCAGCCAAAGCCAGAAAAAGAACTGGATGTAAAACTATTTAAAGACGGGTCAATTCGCATAGAACGTCAAACCAAAGGCCGAAAAGGTAAAGGTGTAATGCTGGTTGTTGGTCTTGACCCACAACAGCATGATTTGAAAAAGTTAGCAAAAACAATAAAAAGTAAGATGGGCCAAGGGGGCGCAGTAAAAGAAGGTGTTATTGAAGTACAAGGTGATGATCGCGACAAATTAAAAGCGATTTTAGAAGGATTAAAATTTAAAGTAAAAATTGCGGGTGGTTAACCCGCAATTCTTGCTTATTTAATAATTTTTAGCGCTGCTAATTGATCAAATAATGCGGGAATATCATCCTCAGCCACTGGCTTACTAAAATAATAGCCTTGAACAATAAAACAATTATTATTTTGTAAAAACTCAACTTGCTCGATTGTTTCGACCCCTTCGGCAACTACATCAAGCTTCAGCTTTTGTGCCATAGCAATAATGGCCGCAGTGATCTCCATGTCGTTATCATCCTCAGGTATATCTTTGACAAACGAGCGATCAATTTTAAGAATATCGACAGGGAAACGCTTAAGGTAACTAAGTGAAGAATAACCCGTACCAAAATCATCAATAGAAATTGAGATACCCAACTTTTTAAGTTGATGTAACTGATCAATAGCTGCTTCAACATTCCCCATCAGCATGCTTTCGGTTAATTCAAGATGCAGACTTTTAGCATTAATCTGCGTCTCTATAATTATTTTTTTCAGCATAGGCACTAAGCTTGCGTCTTTAAACTGTCTTGCTGACAGATTGATCGACATATTACTTGCTCTACCTTGTTGTTCTAGTCGCTTCGTAAACTCACACGCTTGTTGTAGCACCCATTTACCGAGCTCCACAATTAAACCCGTTGCCTCAGCTATCGGAATAAACTTAGTCGGAGGAATAAACCCTTGCGTAGGATGGAACCAACGAAGTAATGCTTCATACCCCACCACGCTATTATCGCGACAATCAACTTGTGGCTGGTAATGTAACGTGAGTTGCTTTTCTTTAATCGCATGACGCAACTCATTTTCTAGGAATAATCGTTCATTAGCTGCTGCATTTAAATCTTGGCTATAAAAATGGAAGGTATTACGCCCTTTGGCTTTTGCTTCATACATAGCTAAATCGGCATGCTTTAATAACTGATCTTCTTCTAGGCTATCAAAAGGCGCTAAGGTAATACCAATACTTGCACTAACAATCACTTCATTGCTGCCAAGTTTTATCGGCTGATTTAAGGTTTTTTGTATAGTGTCAGCGACTTCAGATGCTTCTTTTTGATGTTCAATACCACTGAGTAGAACAGCAAATTCATCCCCGCCTAAACGGGCTATGGTATCTTCCGCTCGTAAGCGCTGTTTTAAGCGTGTTGCCACTTCAACCAATAGCTGATCGCCCGCATCATGGCCTAAGGTATCGTTAATACGCTTAAACTCATCCAGATCAAAATAAAATAAAGCAAACGAGTAACGCCCTCTTTCAGCAAGCGCCATCGACTTTCTAAGTTGCATTCTAAAGAATGTACGATTAGCCAGCCCAGTTAGTGTGTCAAAATAAGCGAGCTGTTCCATTTTTCGCTGACTTTCTTTCACAAACGAAATATCTTGTGCTGATGCCACGTAACTAGTGATTTTACCACCATCTTCTCGAATAGGTGACACACTGAGCGATACCCATATTGGCGGCTTATTTAGCGCTTCTATAAGCGTATCTCCTCGCCAGTAATTACGATTACGCAAATCAATGTCAATATCCTCTACCAACATGGTCATCTCATTGGCAATAATTGTCAGTAATGGCTGGCGCAAGAAATCATTCTCGACAAAATCAGTCATCTCCAACATTTTTGGATTAACGTATTCAATGACAAAATTTTCATCGGTGATCACCACGCCCGTACCCGAGAACGCAACGGCTTTAGATAAGCGGTTTGCTGCTTTCTCCGCGATTTCTTTCTCTATTATACGCTGATTTAAGCCATCAATGAGTTTACGTATTTCAATGGTCATGTCTTTGAATGAGCCATTAAGCGTGCCAATTTCATCTTTGTTTTCTTTTGGAAACTCAATTTCTAGATGACCTTTACCGAAGTTAGTAACTGCATAAACCAACGAATGTAAGCGTCTTAATACCAATTGGTAAAGTGCTTGGTGTAATAGTAAAGCAACTAAAATGGCATACAGAATAAATAAACCAAAAAACTTAAGTTTTAAATCTTTCAATGCCGATAACGTTGAGGAACGTTTTTGATATACACCCACATACCAGTTTACGCCTTCCACTTTGTGAATATTGATAATATAGTCTTCATCATTTAGTGAAAATGAATCGGCATATTCTGGTAACTGTATTTGTCCAGCGCTATCAATTACGCGCTTTAGTTCTGGGGAAATAAAGTCTTCTGGTAGCAGCTTTTTACCTGTCTCACCGTATTTTGTATAACTATCAGAACCTAAGTTTGGGTGCGCTAATAATTGCCCTTGCTCATCAAATACTACAAGGTGTTTTTCTTTTCCGCCTACGGGTAATTGCGATATTAAGGAGTCGAGTGACATATCGCTGCCTGTAACGCCTAAAAACTCATCATCGTTATAAATAGGGACAATTAAACTCACAACCCATTTGTTCCATACGTTATCGTAGTAAACCCTAGACCACTGCGGATCACGTTGTGGATTGGTTAACGACTTAGCGTAATTAAAGCTTTCACTTTGATTAAACGTATAATCTCCGGGAACATTAAGTGCCCAGTTTGGTGGTGCAACACGAATAAAGTTATCTTCAGTTATAAGGTAAAAATTATAGAAATCTTGAATTAACGTAGGTGAAATAACTTTCCAAAGCGATTCAGAATCAGCAATTAGCTGTTTATAAAAAGGAGAGTATGCAGCTTGGGGAATAAACGCGGCTGATAGTCCATCCGCTGATGCACTGCGCACAGAGCCATCATTGGTGAGCTGCATTGTCTGTGTAGTATTATTTTTAAAAGACAGTTGGCCCTCAAATAGCTGCTCGCTAACAACAATATTAGCTTGCTCTGCTATTTTAACTTTGGTCGCTATCAAGTTGTTAAACTGGTTTATTAATAATTCATTTGATTGCTTTAATACCTCATGCTCTTCAAAAACAAGCTGTTTTTCTTCTGACTTGAGCATTAATGCAGCCGCGCAAATACCTGCCACTAAACAGATGCCAGAGATCAACAATGATAACTTTACACTGAGTGAGTTTATGCCAAATCGAGATGGAGGGCGTCGATACACAAAAAGCCAACCTTATTTATAATTATTATTTTCGTAAGTAATAGAAATATACCAGAACTTAAATCAGAATTATAAATTATTTATAAACTTTTAAAAAACAACGCCTTTTGTACATATATTAGGTAAAAAATCCACATCAGGTAAGTGCTTGTTGACATTGGGAGTGACACTTCATACATTAAGGGTATGAATATAAATTACTCACACACTTTTTTTTCTTTTTTTAGCTTCTTTATATAGAAGAGGCTTCCCTGTTTGTGAGATAAAATCAATCGAATAGTAAAGCCTCCCAACTGGGAGGCTTTTTTATTTTCACTGCAAAATCAGTGATATTTTTGGAATGAGGAAAACCAAATGAGCAACGATGTACTTGATACTCTCAGGCACGATATAAATGAAATCGACTCCGATTTACTTGTTTTACTAGCAAAGCGACGCCGCATTAGCCATGGCGTAGTTGAATATAAAATAGCAAATAATAAACCCATCCGTGATGAGGCACGTGAACTAGCTTTACTCGAAAAACTTATTGGCTATGGCAAATCGTTAGGACTTGACGCTTACTACGTTAACAATGTTTTTCAAACAATATTAGAAGACTCCGTATTACATCAACAAGCCATGCTTCAAAAGAATTTAAACCCTGACGCACTCAGTGAAACTCATCGCGTAACGTATTTAGGCGGCCAAGGCTCTTATAGCCAACTTGCGTGCCATAAATATTTTAGCCGTCGTCCGGGTAAATTAGTTGAAATTGGTTGTACCTCATTTGAAGAAATCACTGGAAAAGTAGAAAAAGGTCAAGCCGACTTTGGCTTACTGCCAATTGAAAATACCAGTTCGGGTAGTATTAATGAAGTATTTGATTTGCTGCAGCATGCACAAGTCTCTATTGTCGGTGAAGTTACTCATAGCGTTGAGCATTGCTTATTAGCAGCTCCAGGAACTGAGATAAGCCAATTAACTAAGGTATTTGCGCACCCACAACCCTTTGCCCAGTGTAGTCGTTTTTTACAGGGTCTTGGTGAACTTCAACATGAAACCTGTGATTCGACCTCAAGTGCATTAAAGTCAGCTCTTGACACACCAAACAGTGCAGCTATCGGCTCAGCGCAAGCTGGTAAAAATGTAGGCCTTGAAGTGATCAAGGCGAATCTTGCCAATCAAAAAGAAAATCATAGCCGCTTCATTGTTGTTGCACGAAAACCACTGCAAGTATCAACTCAAATACCTACTAAAACCAGTTTAATTATGTCAACCAAACAACAAGCCGGATCGCTTGCCGATGCGTTAATGATTTTTAAACAGCATAATATTAATTTAGTGAAACTAGAGTCTCGGCCCACTCCTGGCAATCCGTGGGAAGAAGTGTTTTATGTAGACTTGGAGGCTAACTTAATCGATAACCAAGTGAAGCATGCATTAGAAGAGCTTAAACAGCACACTCAATATGTTCGTGTACTTGGTTGTTATCAAAGTGAGTCTTTACAAGCTGTTAGTGTTGAAAACTAATCGAATATTAAAAGGGCCTAGCGGCCCTTTTCTTTTCACGGAGCTATTCTTTTTAATCGAGTACTTTCGCATCATTCGCTTTATTTAATAAACTACGGCTTTGGGTTAAAAAATGCGCCGTTGAATCTGAGAAGTAAGACTTTGCATCTGCAAAAGCATCAATTAATGCGGGCTTATCTCCTGCTTTTAGCTTTTCAAGCGTCTCTGAAAACAGCGACTGATACTGCGCTAATAAGCTTTCGACATTGTCAAATTGCGCTAACATAATATCGGTGTATAGCTCTGGCGATTGCGCAAATAAACGGCCAACCATCATTAGCTCTAATTGATAAATAGGTGATGAGCAACTTCTTAACTCGGCAAGTGTATGCCCCTGTTTTGCTAAAAACTGACCGTACACAAAGGTGGTTAAATGGCGCATAACCTGAATAATTTGCATTGCTTCATCATGCTTTTTAGCATCTAGCTCAACTAACTGACAACCCCATATTTGTAGCTGCTTTAATAACCCTTGCGCCACCTCATGACTGCGCCCTTCGCATACCACCACAGTTTGTTTCACCCAATGAGAAATATCAGGGCCAAACATGGGATGTAAGCCAACAACAGGTCCGCTATGTACTTTTTTAAGTACCGTTAATGGGGCTTGTTTAACTGATGTAATATCAACCAGCAAACAATCATCATCAAGTTTCGGTAGTGCATTAACAACTGTTTCAAGGGCATTTATTGGTACACTGATCATCACCAGTTTTGCACCTTTTAGAATATCGACTGCCTGCGATTGCTGCGCTTTATCTAAAATTTTGACTTCGTATCCCGAGCGCTGAAATTGTTTTGCAAATAACTGCCCCATGGCCCCTTCACCGCCAACAATAACAATTGGCGATAATCGTGGATCGGCACAAGCTAATTTGGCTTGTTGATTTTGATAAGCTTCACGCATCATGCGTCTGAGAATGTCTTCAACTAAATCAGGATTCACACCTTGATTAATAGCCTCTTGGCGTCGCGCAGCTAATAAATTGGCTTCTCTATCGGGTGCATGTAATGGCGCGCCAGTTTGTTGTTTTATTGCGCCTATTTGTTGAGTAATGCCATTGCGTTTTGCAAGTAAGGCAACCAGTTGCGCATCGCATTCATCTATGTCTGTTCTTAGCTGCGCTAAATCACTTATCTCTGCCACGTTCTCATTCCATCCCAAAAAAGCAAAATCGTAAATTAATAATTACAAAAAAGTAAACTAATCAATACGATAAATACTAACAGGATACGTTAGGGGTTAAAAGGCAAATTATGGAAAAGATCGCCACCTGTCTATCAACTAAGACCAAGGTGGAGTGGAGTGGGGTAAGGCAGTAAGTAACCTGAACACGAGATAATAAATCTATCTCAAGCAGCTATTTCAGCGCTAACTACATTGAATTGAGTTGCAATAGGCTAGCTTGAGTTAAGTAGGGGAATATTAAAAGTGGCTAAAAGCCACTTTTAACAAATAATCAGCACGCGATTAAAAGGACTAGTATTCTAATGCCATAGCCGCAAGCGACATAACACTGTCGAATGATTCTGCGCCAGCGATAAATAAGCCATTGTGACAAAACATAGCATCATCGATACCGGTTACCGCTTGAAATTCTTCATCTGATAATCCTGCCCATGGTGAAGGTAATGACTTTCTGTCTTCAAAAGAGCCTAATTCTGCAGGCACCGTTTGCACTATCCACTTGCCAGAATGAGATGGGTAGACAACAAATAATGCCTCATCAGATAAACTATGTACGGTTTTTTTCCACGGAGTATAGCGCTCTAACACGATTAATCGAGGATCATCAGCTTGTTTTATTGCTTGAGCAACAATCTTTTTAGCATTTAAACCACCTCGGGCAGAAGCTACAAAACGAATCAGTAAAGTGTGTGCAAATTCAACCGCTTGATCAAAAGCAGTATCAAAATCACTTTCCTCTTCCCATGTTGGGTTAAACATAGAAATTGTTTGGCTTAAGCTAATGCCTGTAGCAACCCCTTCAACATGACCACAATCAATGGCATCAATAGTTGATACAAGCCCTGCATCCACCGCATTAGCCACATCTTGGTTATCATCACATATTGCTAAGCCATATTTTTTCCACACCAAGCCAAATGACGAAAAAGGAATACCATTTTCACGAGCGCCAGCACCGCCACGCTGATGATGATCAAATCGGTCAGTTTGTGGGTCATATTGACCGCCAACATCAATAACCACATCGGCGTCATTAATAATCGCATTATCGCGTGTGCGGATCAGGGTAAAAGAAGGGAAAATAATTTTAAGCGCAGCGATACTAAAAACATCATCTGCGTGAAAATTGCCGTTGTGTGTAACTATCGTTTTATCATTCATTTTTGTACATCATTTTTTGCAAGAAGTGAGAAGATATTGTGATTTGAAGATGTGTATTGGTTTTTAAATATAGCGCTAAAAAATCGCAATAGCATTAAAACCAAAACGGGTTGCAACCCAAAGGTTGCAACCCGTTTTTTTGCGTTGATAAACAGCGCGTATTAGTTAAGTTTTTCTCTAATACGTGCAGATTTACCAGAACGCTCACGTAGATAGTAAAGCTTAGCACGACGAACTGCACCGCGACGCTTAACTGTTACGCTATCGATAAGAGGGCTATGCGTTTGGAATACACGCTCAACACCTTCACCGTTCGAGATTTTACGAACTGTGAATGCTGAGTGAAGACCACGATTACGCTTAGCGATTACAACACCTTCAAAGGCCTGTAGACGCTCTTTAGCACCTTCTTTTACTTTTACCTGTACAACCACTGTATCACCAGGGCCAAATGCAGGTACGTCTGTTTTAAGCTGCTCTTCTTCAAGCGCTTTAATAATATTTTGGTTTACTTTTGCCATTATGTTTCTCACTTTCCTAGGTGTAACTGTCTTCTAGCCACAAGCTTTTTGGTACTCTTGCTGAAATTCTGCGAGTAATACCGCTTGCTCCTCAGTCAGAGCTAGGTTATGCAACAAGTCAGGACGTCGTAACCAAGTTCTGCCTAATGACTGCTTAAGCCGCCATTTTGCTATCGCTTGGTGATTACCACTGAGTAATACAGCAGGAACCTGTTTGTCGTCCAATGTTTCTGGTCGTGTATAGTGAGGACAATCTAGCAAGCCATCCGAAAATGAGTCTTGCTCTGCTGATTGATTGTGTCCTAACACGCCTGGCACTAATCGCGCTACTGCATCAATTAGTGTCATGGCTGGTAGTTCACCACCACTCAAAATAAAATCACCAATTGACCATTCTTCGTCAACGTATGACTCTATTATTCTCTCATCTACACCTTCATATCGACCGGCAATCAAAATCAGTTTTTCAGAGTTAGCTAATTCGCTAGCTCCTTGCTGATCAAGTTTGCGCCCTTGTGGGGACATATAAATTACTTTAGCACCATCGCCTGCCGCTTTTTTAGCATCAAGGATGGCTTTTTCTAATGGTTTAACCATCATTAACATACCGGGCCCGCCCCCGTAAGGACGATCATCTACGGTTCTATGCTTGTCTAAAGCGTAGTCTCGTGGGTTCCAGCAGTTAAAATCGATTAATCCATTTTTTACTGCGCGACCAGTAACCCCTTGTTGGGTAATAGCATCAAACATGTCCGGAAAAAGGCTTATCACCCCTACCCATAATGAACTAGTTTGAGTCATTAAAACCCAGGATCCCAGTCTACGGTAATTTCTTTCACGTCGTATTTAACCTCTTTTATAACTGAATCAGTTAAAAAAGGTATTAAACGCTCCGATTGACCAAATGCATCTTTACTGTTTGCTTTCACAACCAGTACATCATTTGACCCTGTCTCCATCAAGTCATCAACAGTGCCTAAGTTATAACCTTTATCAGTTACAACCGACATGCCAATGAGATCTCGCCAATAGAACTCACCTTGCGGGAGTTCTGGTAATTGCGTTGCATCCATTGAGATTTCTGCATGGGTATAAGCCATTGCTTCGTCTCTGTCGTTTACTTGCGCAAATTTAGCGATAAAGCCTTTGTTGTGGCGACGCCAGTCGACCACTTCTAAGGACTGCCATTTACCTTGTTGCCCTATCAACCACGGGCTGAAATCGAAGATCCCTGCGGGATCATCAGTAAATGAATGTACCTTAAGCCAGCCCTTTATACCATAAGGGGCGCCGAGCTTTCCTACGACAATTATTGATGAGGTGTTCTCTTGACTCATGGTTACACTTACGCCTATTAAGCCGCTTTACGAGCGTCTTTAACTAATTTAGCTACACGATCTGAAAGACCTGCGCCCTGACCTACCCAGTGATCTACACGAGATAAATCTAAGCGAAGTTTTTCTTCCTGACCCGAAGCGATTGGGTTAAAGAAACCAACTTTCTCGATGAAGCGACCGTCACGCGAGAAACGGCTATCCGCAACCACAATTTGATAGAAAGGGCGTTTTTTAGCGCCACCACGTTGCAAACGAATAGTTACCATACCGTCCTCTAAATAGATTGACTGTTTTCATTAATAAGATTTACTCCCCAGTATGGGGAGCCGGTGAATTGTACGAGTTTTTAGCAACAATGCAAGTAAGAAGTGATGCAAAAAGGCAGTTTAGTAGATTAAACCGTGATCCAAGAAGAAAAAGTATGTGAACAAGCTATTCTGTGCATAGTTTATTCAACAATAAAGAGGCACTTTGCCTCTTTATTGATTACTTTTTATCTCGTATTGGAGATGTTAAAGCTTAAATTCTTAAAATTTCGGGCCACCGCCACCCATCATTCCCGGTGGTAACATCCCTTTCATGCCACGCATCATTTTTTGCATGCCACCTTTACCTTTCATTTTTTTCATCATTTTTTGCATTTGGGTAAACTGCTTAAGCAGCTTGTTGATCTCTTGTACTTGAGTACCCGACCCAGCTGCAATGCGCTTTTTACGCGAACCTTTAATGATTTCAGGGCGTGCACGCTCTTTTTTCGTCATAGAGCTAATAATCGCTTCCATTTGAATAAAGGTTTTATCACCCATTTGGCCTTTTACTGCATCTGGGATGTTTTGCATGCCTGGCAGTTTATCAAGCATCGACATCATGCCGCCCATATTTTTCATTTGCTTTAATTGATCAGCAAAATCATCCAGTGTAAAACCATCACCTTTAAATACTTTTTTCGCTACTTTTTCTGCCTGCTCTTTATCTACTTTCATCTCGACTTCTTCGATTAATGAAAGTACATCACCCATGCCTAAAATACGTGAGGCGATACGATCAGGGTGGAAAGGTTCAAGTGCATCAGTACGCTCACCAACACCCATAAACTTAATAGGTTTCCCGGTAATATGACGAATAGATAACGCAGCACCACCACGGGCATCACCGTCTGTTTTAGTTAAAATCACACCGGTAAGCGGTAGAGCTTCATCAAATGCTTTTGCAGTGTTTGCAGCATCTTGACCTGTCATTGCATCAACAACGAATAAAGTCTCGATTGGGTTAATTGCACCATGAAGCGCTTTGATTTCATCCATCATGTCATTATCAACATGCAAGCGACCTGCAGTATCGACTAATACCACATCAATAAATTTCTTTTTCGCGTGAGAAATAGCAGCTTGTGCTATATCAACTGGCTTCTGTGAAATGTCACTTGGGAAAAACTCTACATCTACTTCTGTCGCTAATGTTTCTAACTGCTTAATTGCCGCAGGACGGTAAACATCGGCACTCACTACCAGCACAGATTTTTTCTTGCGCTCTTTTAAAAACTTAGCCAGTTTACCCACACTGGTTGTTTTACCAGCACCTTGAAGACCCGCCATCATCACAACAGCCGGAGGTTGCGCGTTAAGGCTTAGCTCTTCATTAGCTTCACCCATGGCCTTTTCAAGTTCTTCACGAACAATTTTTATAAATACTTGGCCAGGACTTAAGCTTTTAGTAACTTCAATACCCACTGCGCGTTCTTTAACTTGTTTTACAAACTCGCGAACAACAGGCAACGCCACATCGGCTTCTAAAAATGCCATTCGCACTTCACGAAGTGTATCTTTAATGTTGTCTTCAGTTAGGCGGCCACGGCCACTAATATTTTTTAGGGTTTTACCTAATCGTTCTTGGAGGTTCTCAAACATGTAACGGTTCCGAAAAGACGTTGAAATCAACTCTATTAATAAGGTCGATGTTATTAAAATTCAATTAGAAATAGTATACCGTAAATGGTGGCATACAATACAGTGCTGAAATGCTGCTTATTGAGTTTCTTTTTACAGGGTCTATGCATTTGCTTTGCTATAAAATACAATGGCCACATAACGAACACGAATTATTTGACTTCAATTAAGTGGCCAAAGCAAAATGCTGATTATTAGTTTAACTATTATTGCCAGTTTATTTTATGTGTTAGCAACGTCTCACGTGCTTTCGCGGTTGTTTCATCATCAGGGCCCGAGCCAAAAAGTTACTATTATACTCAGTACTGTCGCTATTTTGGCGCACATGCTGCTTTTAGTAAATTCGGTATTTAGAGCTGATGGACAAGATTTAAGCATTGTTAATGTGGCATTGCTGACTTGCTGGATTATCGTGCTGTGTGTTACTACCGTTTCTTTGAAGTTTCCCGCGACCTTGCTACTACCTGTAGTTTATGGTTTTGCTGCGCTATTAACAATTTCTAGCTTATTTATCCCTCATCATGTTCTATTACAAAGTATTAATGTAGAGCTGGCGCTAGTTGCGCATATATCACTGTCATTATTAGCCTACTGCATTTTAATTATTGCAACTTTGTATGGCGTACAGTTTTACTTTATTGATAAGCGCTTAAAACGAAAAGACCTAGCGATAGTTCACAGTCACTTACCGCCGCTAATGGTAGTAGAGCGCCAACTTTACCAGTTATTAAACTTAGGCACCGTATTATTAAGTGTGGCGCTTATTACCGGATTTGTATTTCTAGATGGCATGTTTGCCAAAGAGTTTATTCACAAAACAATCCTATCCTTAGTTGCTTGGGCCATTTTCACTACAATTGCGGTTGGCCATGTAAAACGTGGTTGGCGAGGAAAAGTAGTGGTAGTAAGTATAATGATCGCTGCTTTTACACTCACACTCGCTTATTTTGGTAGCCGTTTTATACAAGAAGTGGTCCTGAATAAGTTTTAACTTGACTCTGAAAGCTCACTCTAGCTTAATACGCATTGGTTTATAAAAAAAGGATCCATCGTTGGACGACATATCGACAAGTACCCTGTTTATCATATTAGGTTTATTGGTGCTTTTTTCTGCTTACTTCTCCGGGTCAGAAACCGGAATCATGTCAATCAACCGTATTCGTTTGCGACACCTCGCTAAAGAGAACCATCGTGCTGCGAAACGCGTTAGTAAATTACTGAGTCGACCAGATAGGTTGATAGGTCTGATACTCATTGGTAATAACCTGGTTAATATTGCTGCAGCTCAGGTAGCTACCATTATTGGTATACGCTTGTATGGCGATTTAGGTATTGCGATAGCGACAGGTGCATTAACACTTGTTGTACTAATTTTCGCTGAAGTAACGCCAAAAACACTGGCTGCCCTCTATCCTGAGCGAGTCGCTTTTCCCAGCTCTGTGATACTCAAAGGTTTGTTAAAAATACTCTTCCCGTTTGTGGTTGTTGTTAACTGGATGACCAACGGCATATTACGCTTATTTGGTATTAGTGCTGCACAAATAGATGAGCACAGCATGAGTAAAGAAGAATTAAAAACCGTGCTTAATGAATCAGGGGCTTTGATCCCGGCGCGCCACCAAAGTATGCTGACCTCAATTTTAGATTTAGAACAGGTTACCGTTGAAGATATTATGATACCCCGCAATGAAATTGTGGCGATTGATATCAACGATGACTGGAAAATAATTAGTAAACAGCTGACTCATGCTCAACATACTCGCGTACTTTTATATCGCGACAATATAGATGATGCAGTGGGATTTATTCACTCTCGTGATGCATTGCGTCTTCTTACTAAAGAGCAATTCGATAAACCTTCGCTACTGCGCGCTGTACGTGAAATTTACTTTATTCCTGAGGGAACGTCGCTTAACACCCAACTACTGAAGTTCCAATTATCAAAAGAACGAATTGGTATTGTTGTTGATGAATATGGCGATATCCAAGGCTTAGTTACTCTAGAAGATATTCTTGAAGAGGTTGTGGGCGATTTCACCACTACTCAAACTCGTACACCGAGTGAAGAAGTAACCACACAAAATGATGGCTCTTATATTGTTGATGGTGGTGCTAACGTACGCGACTTAAATAAAGAAATGGGTTGGGAATTCCCATTAGATGGCCCTAAAACGCTAAGTGGCCTCATTGTTGAGTACTTAGAAGACATCCCTGATGCTAACTTAAGCATTCGTATTGCAGGTTATCCGGTTGAGGTACTTGAAGTCAAAGAAAACATGATTAAACAAGTTAAAATTCAGCCCAATAAACGTAAAAAATAAACCAACAAAAAAGGAGCCAAATGGCTCCTTTTTTATTAATCTGGGTTTAGATTAGTTAAAAGAATAAACGCTCTAACCAACCTTTGTCTAAATCATCCTCACAGCGTCTCAGCTGTGCTCCATAACGGCTTGCACGATGTTTTACTTTATTGGCAACGCTCATTAACCACTTTTTCTTACGATAAGTGCCTCGCTTATAACCGCCCCACCCTTCGTGATAATTTAAATACTGTGCGTAAGCATCCCATTTAGAAACACCATTAACTTTGTGAGTTTTATAAACAAACCACGCCATAAAATCGATCGCATCTTCAAATTCATCTCTATCAGCACCACTATTACCTGTTTCACGAATATAATCAGACCAAGTTGGCGTTTTAGCTTGAGAATAACCATAGGCATCACTTGCGCGGCCGGTTGGAATTATCCATAAAAAGTATTCCATGGGTGGCGCGGCATCATGACGAAAAGAACTTTCTTGGTACATCATACTCATTAATACGTGTTTGGGAGAGCCCCACTTGTCTTGCGCGTCTTTAGCATCAAAATACCAGTCAGATTTCTCTTCAAAGATTTTACAAATATCTTCGGGTTGCTTAGGTGGCGCAGTGGCACACCCCGCTAAAGTAAGCATTAGAGATAAAGTAATAATATTTTTTTTCATTTTTTAAGATCTCACTGAACTTTTTAAAAAAGCGTGGGTCTGAATCTATGAATGCAGCAGTACAGCATTGTTTCATCCCTAAAGAATATTTACGCAGCTACTATGAGCTGCGTTTTTTTTGCCTACGACTTACTTGGGTCTGTTGACCTTTCAAGGTTGAATTTGCAGCAGTCTGTTTGGTATTTAGGCAAGGCAGAGCCTATGTGGTGTGGTTATTCCCCATAAATAGGCGATAACGCAGCATCAATGCCAAGAAGGCGCTGCCCTTCGGGTTCTGCCTAGGAGCGATTTGCTCTTTGTTGCTCGGTTTTTACTTAGCCCACTAGGTTACAAACCTCGCGCCGCGATTAAACCGCTCCTAGTTTGAACAAATTGTAATCCGCAAAGGTCAACTGACCCTGAAATATGTATCTAAAAATGCAGTAAATGATTGATTATCGGCTTGCTCAATTGCTTTTTGAGCTTGGTAAGACTCTGTCGCTTGTTGCGCTAACCACGACTTTGAGAATTCAGTATAACTGGCTATACCATGGCTTTGTTTATACTTTTGAGCAAGTGAGAGTGCATAATGACCATTATCTAGCCCTGATGCTTTTAATTGATCAACATAACGCCCTGAATAAGTTAATGTAGGATTATGCACCCACGTTGCCATGCGCTTAATAGTGTTTGAGTAATAATCAACCCCGTACGCGCTATCCATCCACTTAGCAACATCAACGAGCTGATTAAATATTTCATCACCCCATGATTCAAGACTGCGCTGCTCATTATTAAAATTAAGCATTAGGCCTTTTTCTCGGCCTTGGTTTACTACTGTATCAAGATTTTCAGTGCTTCGCGCTTGCTCTTCCCAGTCCATAGGCGCTGAGTCTTTTAATAAACAATAGGTTAAAAATACATCTAAAAAGTGTATTTGCTCTAAATCAATGCCTACTTCACTAAATGGGTTAACATCCAATGCACGAATTTCAATATATTCTATACCCGCTCTTAGTAAAGCATCGGTGGGTGTTTCACCATTTTTAGCATTACGCTTGGGGCGAATTGGCGAGTAAAACTCGTTCTCTATTTGTAGAATATTTTTATTTAATTGCTTTGGCTCTGCACTGGTGTAGTCGTCAATACTGCCATAAATATCTGAAGGCGTATTTATGGCTTTTTTAAGCCCTGCTACATATTCATCTAATGAGTTATACATCACGCGTAATGATGACTGTGCACTGTTGGTATAACCTAGATTACCTAATCGAAGCGCCGTGCCTACTTCTAAATATAAAGTACCTTTACCTAGCTTTTTAAACGGTAAATCACTTTTACGCCCTTGCAAAAATGAACTACACAATGCCGGTGACGCACCAAACATGTAACTAATTAACCACAACTCGCGTTTAAAATTGCGAATTAATGCTAAGTACCCATCAGATATAAAGTCTTCAAGCTTCGCGCTACTTTGCTTTAGTGAGTGTAGTGACTGCCATAACGTTTCTGGAAAAGAAATATTAAAGTGCACGCCGGCAATCGCTTGCATCATACTGCCGTAACGGTTCTTTAAACCTTCACGATATAAGGTTTTCATTTTACCAACGTTAGAATCGCCAAATTGTGCTAATACAATATCGTCCTGATGATTTATAAAACACGGCATACTAATTGGCCACAGCAGTTCATCGCCCATATGTTCTAGGGTGAACTTTTGTAAATCTTTTAGCTGTTGTAACGTTTGCGTTGATGACTCGCTAACCGGTGTAATAAACTCAAGTAAAGACTCAGAAAAGTCAGTCGTGATATGTCCGTTGGTAAGCGCACAGCCAACCCCTTCAGGGTGAGCTTGCTTAGAAATAGAACCATCAGGTTTAATTCTTAGTGATTCTCTCTCAATACCGCGCATAATACCTTTAATAGCATGCTGATTATCTGCATTAGATAGCGCGTTGAGCGTGTTCTTTAAATTATAAGTTGCCAAAAAAAAGTTTCCTCGAGCCAAGTGGCTTAATCATGAGGTTATGGGGTCTAATTACCTTTACTCAAGATTAAATGAAGAAAAAACTATATGAATTTATTAGATATAGTTTTTAATGAATTTTAAACACGCTTTGTTTCACGCTATAAAAGATAATCTTGCCATTGCCACCAGCAATATACAATTTCTTTTACATATTATTTGCCACAATCCTCTCCTACCAACAACGTATTATTCCCCCCAATGCGAAAGGGTGAATCTCTTGTTAAAAGTTTGGCATAACTAAAAAAATCAATTACTCTTAAAATTGATAAAGATCATAAAAACATTAAAAAAAATGCCTTACTACTGCTATTTAAAACTTATCACTAACGTACATTAGTTTTAGTAATTACAATAGACACCCCAATAAAGAATGATAAAGGATTACTATGCGTCGTAATCAAAGCTTGATAGATGAAGAAGTCACTTTTGAAGAACATCAAGAGTTAGTTTCAACGACCGATCTTCGAGGTGTTATTACCTATGCCAATCATGAATTTTGCAGTATTGCTGGCTATGAAATGGATGAACTCATTAATAAAAACCACAATATAGTTCGCCACCCTGACATGCCTAAGGCGGCATTTAAAGAAATGTGGGACACCTTAAAGCAAGGCCATTCGTGGCGAGGAGCTGTAAAGAATTTATGTAAAGACGGCCGTTACTATTGGGTTGATGCATTTGTAACACCTATTTTTGAACATGGCCAATTGATTGGTTATCAGTCTGTGCGTGTAAAACTCTCGCAACGCGCAAAACGCAGAGCACAGAAACTGTATGCCAAAATTAACGCTAATCAGTCACTATTTAGCTGGCGTGAACACACCTCACTCAGACAAGGCTTAAGCATAGCCGGTGTTTTAGTTTGGTTAGCCTGTGTTGCTATTTGGGGATCAATCGCGATTGCAGCGGTTAACTTGATGGTGTGTATTATCATTCTAGTTTTAAATTATGATGAACTAATAGCAACACCTGCGACCCTAAAGCAGCAAAAGAGTCAGGCTGATTCGGTGTCTCGTTATGTATTTAGTGGTTCACACCCTCACAGTATTAGTGATTACCGAGAGCAAATGCTTTGCGCCAAGTTAAAAACGGTACTCGGTCGTGTTAAAGACTCAACCTTGAGTTTTAATACAATTGCTCAAGGCTTAGATCAGCAATCTACGCTGACCGAACAAGGAATTTCCTCTCAGGGAACTCAGCTTGAGCAAATAGCCACTGCAATGTCACAAATGAGCACCACCATTGGTGAAATTTCTAATAATACTAATAATACCGCAGATAAAGTGGGGATCACTTATCAAAGCTGCTCTGATATAAAAAGTCATATTGCCGATAATAGCAAAATGGTATCTGACTTAGCTATGCAAGTTGAGCAAGCGGCAACCACAGCCACAGGACTTGCCTCTGAGGCCGATAAAATTGGTCAGGTAATGAGTGAAATAGAAGGCATTGCAGAGCAAACCAATTTGTTAGCACTTAACGCTGCGATTGAAGCTGCCCGTGCTGGTGAGCATGGTCGGGGTTTTGCGGTGGTCGCTGATGAAGTGCGCGCATTATCTTCACGTACTCAAAACGCCACAGCACAAATTCATAGCTCCATTAAAGAGATTCAAGACACCTTGTTCAGCTGGTCTAAAATCATGCAGAGCACAAAACAACAAGCCGATGACTGTGTGAACACCACAGGGCAAACACAACAAGAGCTAGATAGTATTTTTACTCAAATTAGTGAAATTTCACAACTTGCTACCGACATCTCAGCCGCCGCAGAGCAACAACAAGTGGTAAGTCGAGATATTGGCTGCAATGTTGAAAAAATTAAAGGCTTGGGGGATGACAATTTACAGCTTAGTTATAGCGTAGCGCATGGCGCTGCTGAATTGGTCGAAGGGTCACGAAAAGTAAATGATTTACTGCTTACCTTTAAAGTTTAATCCACTCCTTTGAATCAAAAACAAAAAAGCCGCTATTTTCAGCGGCTCTTTACTGTGCTCAGATTATCGGCTAGTAAACTCTAAGCCCTCACCACTTGCATCAATAACAATGATGCAGCCTGGTTGAAAATCATTATTAAGCAGCTTTTGTGCTAACGGATTTTCAATGGTCTGTTGTATTGCACGCTTAAGTGGGCGAGCGCCATAAACCGGATCAAAACCACTGGCAGCAATGCGCTCAAGCGCAGCATCTGTCAATTCGAGTAAATAGCCCATCTCAGTTAATCGTTCACGCAATTTACTTAACTGTATATCTGCGATTTCTTTAATATGACTATGTGCAAGTGAGTGGAACACTACTGTTTCATCAATACGGTTAATAAATTCAGGCCTGAACTCATTATGCAGTACACCCATTACCTTTGCTTTAAGCTCGTCATAGTCATTACTTCCCGATTGCTCTTGGATAATGTCTGAACCTAAGTTAGAGGTCATAATGATAACCGTATTTTTAAAATCAACAGTACGTCCTTGACCATCAGTTAAACGACCATCATCAAGAACTTGTAATAAAATATTAAACACATCTGGATGCGCTTTTTCTATTTCATCAAGCAAAATAACCGAATAAGGTTTACGACGAACAGCTTCGGTTAAATAACCGCCCTCTTCGTAACCTACGTACCCTGGAGGCGCACCGACTAAACGTGCGACTGAGTGTTTTTCCATAAACTCAGACATATCTATACGCACCATGGCACTTTCGGTGTCAAACATATAGCCAGCCAACGCTTTTGTTAGCTCTGTTTTACCCACCCCTGTTGGCCCTAAGAATAAAAATGAGCCAATAGGACGATTCGGATCAGCAAGCCCTGCGCGCGAACGGCGGATGGCATTGGCCACAGCAACTACCGCTTCATCTTGCCCTATCACTTTATTGTGTAATTGCGCTTCCATTTGCAATAGCTTTTCACGCTCACCTTGAAGCATACGTGCCACCGGAATACCGGTCCAACGTGATAAAATTTCAGCTATTTCATCTTCGCCCACTTGGTTTTTAAGTAAGCTCATTTCTTGCATTTCGGCTTGTGATGCTAAATCAAGCTTACGCTCAAGCTCGGGAATACGGCCATATTGCAATTCTGACATGCGCTGTAAATCGCTTGCTCTGCGTGCTACTTCTAAATCAAGTCGTGCTTGTTCAAGCTCGGCTTTAATAACTTGGGTCCCTTGCAAAGAGGCTTTTTCGGCATTCCATACTTCATCGAGCTCACGGTATTGCACTTCAAGCTCAGTGATCAGCTCAACCATTTCTGCACGGCGCTTTTGACTCGCCTCGTCTTTTTCTTTAGCCAAGGCGTTATCTTCAATTTTTAACTGAATAATACGGCGCTCTAGCTTATCTAAAGCTTCAGGTTTTGAGTCAATTTGCAGTCGAATAGAAGAGCCCGCTTCATCAATTAAATCTATTGCTTTATCAGGCAATTGGCGATCACTAATATAGCGATGTGATAACTGCGCTGCAGCAACAATTGCCGGGTCGGTGATCTCCACTGAATGGTGCAATTCGTAGCGCTCTTTTAGGCCACGAAGTATAGCGATAGTATCTTCAACCGATGGCTCTTCAATTAAAACTTTTTGGAAACGGCGCTCAAGTGCAGCATCTTTTTCTATGTATTTACGGTATTCATCTAAGGTTGTTGCGCCTACGCAATGAAGTTCTCCGCGTGCTAAGGCAGGTTTTAACATGTTACCCGCATCCATAGCGCCATCACTTTTACCAGCGCCAACAATGGTATGAATTTCATCAATAAACAAAATCACTTGGCCTTCTTCTTTGGCCAATTCATTGAGTACTGATTTTAAACGCTCTTCAAACTCACCGCGGTATTTAGCTCCAGCAACTAATGCCCCCAAATCCAGCGAGAGTACGCGTTTATTTTTTAAGCCCTCTGGTACTTCACCATTAATAATACGTTGCGCAAGTCCTTCAGCAATTGCAGTTTTACCCACCCCTGGTTCACCAATTAGTACTGGATTATTTTTAGAGCGTCGTTGTAATACTTGGATGGTGCGACGAATTTCATCATCACGGCCGATTACAGGGTCAAGCTTACCTTGCTCTGCCCGCTCAGTTAAATCAATGGTATATTTTTCAAGTGCCTGGCGAGTTTCTTCAGCATTAGGATCATCAACCTTTTGACCACCACGAATTACTTCTATGGCAGTTTCAACTTTGTTAGCGGTGATGTTAAGTGCCTTAAATACACTCCCAAGCGGCCCTTTATCTTCACAAGCAACTAATACAAACAGTTCGCTTGAGATATATTTATCTTTGCGTTTTTGAGAGTGCTTGTCGCACAGATTAATAAGTGAAACCATGTTGTTTGACAATTGCACATCGCCACCAACACCTTCTACTTTAAATAATTTTTCTATCTCTTGAGATAGTTTAGTATTGAGCTCATCCACGCTAATGCCCATTTGTGCAAATAAGGCGCGCACACTTGAACCACTTTGCTTTAATAAAGCATACATAAGGTGAACGGGTTCAATAAATTGATGATCGCGACCTAGCGCTAATGATTGCGCATCTGAAAGCGCAGACTGAAATTTACTTGTAAATCTATCTAAACGCATGAGGGTTTGCCTATAAAAAAACGAATTACTTTATAAATGGGTATGTTAGCGGATTTGTTCAAGGTATTGAGGGAAAAATAATCACTTAATAGTAATTTACTTGCGCCAAATCAAACTTGCCATACGACCGGTTTGCCCATCTCGTCGATAAGAGAAAAACTGATTATTTTGAGAAAAAGTACAGTATTCACCACCACTAATATTCACAACACCCAGTTGATTTAGCAAAATACGCGCAATTTGATAAATATCAGCTAAATATTTATCGTTATTTTGAGATTTAAACGCGTCGTGCAAAGCTGGATTATTGGCTGTAAATATTGCAACAACCTCTTGACCGACTTCAAATCGGTTAGCTCCTATTGCAGGACCTAACCACGCATGTAAATTCGCTGGCTCATGTTTAAAACAGCTAACTGTATTATTAATAATTCCTTGCACTAACCCTCGCCAACCGGCGTGAATTGCAGCCACTTCTTGGCCATCGCTTGAGGTAAGTAAAATAGGTAAACAGTCAGCGGTCATTATAGCTAAAGGTTGATTGCGTAACTGCGTGTAAAGCGCATCCCCCGTCAGTATGTGATTAGCGTCAAACGCTTCATCCACTAAAATTACATCAGCGCTATGAACCTGATTTAACCAAACAGCAGGATTAGGTATGTAACTATTTACATGCGCTCGATTGGTTAATACATCTTGGCTGTTATCACCTACATGTAACCCTAAATTCAAACTATCAAATGGAGGCTTTGACACACCTCCATCCCGTGTAGTACTCAATGTGCCTACACCCTGAATAGGTTGCCATGTAGCTGATAAGCCAGACATAATTAACTAGCTATATCTGGATTTGCTTTTGTATCTTCGCGCAGTGCTTGTGTCATCTGGACCATATCATCAGGAATAGGTGCTTGCCAGGTCATCATTTCACCAGTAATTGGATGAGCAATGCTTAATTTTACAGCATGCAGCGCTTGACGCTTAAAGCTACGCAGTAACTCAAACAGCTCAGGGGTTGCTCCTTTTGGTGGACGAGGACGGCCGCCATAAGATTGATCGCCAATTAGTGGGTGGTTTAAGTAAGCCATATGCACGCGAATTTGGTGTGTACGTCCGGTCTCAAGGCGTAAACGCAAACGAGTATGAGCTCGGAACTTTTCTGCCACACGGTAATGCGTAATCGCTGGTTTACCCATTTCATGAACAGCCATGTGCGTACGTTGAGTTGGATGACGACCAATCGCTTTTTCAACCATACCACCGGCGGTCATAGTACCATTACATAAGGCTTCATATTCACGTGTGAAATTTTCGCGCTTTTGTAAGGCTTTAACCAAATGAGTTTGTGCCTGAATCGTTTTCGCGACAACCATTAAACCCGTTGTGTCTTTATCAAGACGATGAACTATACCCGCTCGTGGTACGTTAATAATTTCTGGGAAGTGATGAAGTAATGCATTTAACACCGTACCGTCAGGGTTACCTGCACCAGGGTGAACCACTAATCCCATTGGTTTATTGATAACTAAAATATCATCGTCTTCATAAACGATGTTTAATTTGATATCTTGTGCTTCGTATTCACGAGGTGCTTCTATTGTTGTTTCAACAGCCACAACTTCACCACCGAGTAATTTTTCACGCGGGGTGTTGAAAATTTCGCCGTCAACGGTGATTTTATCATCTAAAATCCACGTTTTTATCCGTGATCGTGAATAATCAGGGAACAATTGTGCTAATACTTGGTCTAGACGTTTACCACCTAAGTCTGTTGGGACCTCGGCTTGGAGAGATATTTGCTCTGACATTAGTAACTTTACCCAATTTACCAGTGCAAGCTTTGCTTGACTGGGTTAGAATCGCTTTTAATAAAAGCATAACATAATACGCATAGTTTACTCGGTTTTACCCACTTGGCCTAGCCGAAGACATCGAAGGTAACAAATAAAATGATAAATAAAATAGGGAAACGTGCATTCGCCATTGTTTTTTCAGTTTCAGTGCTTAGTTTAGGGGCTTGTTCGTCTGCACCTGACCAAGAAGACATTCAACGAGTACCAAACAGATCAGCACAAGCACTATATGAAGATGCAAAACAAACGCTTGATTCTGGTTTATACGCACGTGCAATTGAGCTGTTAGCGGCAATTGATTCTCGCTACCCGTTTGGCCCGTTTTCAAAGCAAGTACAAATGGATTTAGTGTACGCACATTACCAATCAGGTAATACAGAGCAGGCACTTGCTACCATTGACCGTTTTATTCGCTTAAACCCAAACCACAAAGATTTAGATTACATGTATTACATGCGTGGCTTGGTTAATATTAAAGCGGATAAAAATGCTTTCCAAGAGTACTTTGGTGTAGATAGAGCCGACAGAGACGCTAAACGTACCCGTGTAGCTTATACCGACCTATCAACCTTAGTTAAACGTTTTCCAGAAAGTGACTATGCGCCAGAAGCTAAACGCCGTTTAGTTTGGCTATTAAACCGCATGGCACGTTACGAGCTAAAAGTTGCGACTTACTACTACGAACGTGAAGCCTATTTAGCAGCTGCGAATCGCGGTAAGTTTGTGGTAGAGCACTACTCACAAAGTAGCTACTTGGATGCGGCACTAGCCATGATGGAAAAAAGCTACGATAAGCTTGGATTGACTGAATTAAGTGAGAATGCAGCGCAAACGCGCAAATTTAACAGTAGAAATAAATAATACGAAAAAGGCGCTACTTTCAAATAAAAGTAGCGCCTTTTTTACTCAAGACTACGATTATATCGCGTCTTCATCTTCTTCTGCAGTACGAATACGAACAACACGCTCTACCTCAGTGACAAATATTTTACCATCACCAATTTTGCCTGTTTGTGCGGTTTTAACAATCACATCAATAGCGCGTTCAACATCTTCATCACCAAGCACAATATCTAACTTTACCTTTGGTAAGAAATCAACCATATACTCTGCGCCACGGTATAGCTCGGTGTGACCTTTTTGACGACCAAACCCTTTGACTTCACTTACTGTCATACCCGTAATGCCAACATCAGATAGTGCTTCGCGCACATCATCGAGCTTAAACGGTTTAATGATTGCTTCTATTTTTTTCATATTAGTTACTTTTGAAAGCCTCAGTTGCCTCGATTTTAGACAATCATGAGGTTCATAGCAAACAAAGTGATTGAATAGCACAGGTGAAAAATAATCATGGTATGATTATTTTAATAAAAATAACTATACTAGGGTCTGTTGACCTTTCAACATCACCGAGTTAATGAGATTTATATGAAAACCAAGCATACAGGATTTACTCTATTAGAGTTAATGGTTACCGTTGCTATTGTTGCGATAATAGCAAGTATTGCAATATGGAATAGTAGCGATATGCTGGAAGAAAATCGAGGCGAAAACTTTTTATTGGAGCTTAAGCGTAATATTAGTTTTGCGCGCTCACAAGCAGCTAGTACTGATGAGATTGTGGTTATTTGTGCAGCTCAGCATTCGGAGGTTAAAAACAATGATGATAGTATGCAATGCCGAGCAAGGTGGGATCGTAATAAAGTTATTATAACCTTTATTGATGCAAATAATGATGGTCAATATAATTCTTCCTCTGACAGCTTAATTCGCGTCATGGAAAAAATTAGCCTTAATGATAAGGTAACATTCACAGCTGGAGATAGACGGATACGGTTTAACACCAGCGGTCGTATCACCACTAAACCTGGAAATTTTATTTTTTGCCCTAATGGTACTAATGAAAATAATAAAGGGTTAACACTGTCTCAATCAGGAACTGCTTTTTATATAGGTGACACAACTCAAACCTGCAGCTAAAAGCCATTTCATACTTTGTCGTTTTTTGATTATTTACTAAACTAATATAATGGACTGTTCAATGTAAGGCTTCAGGGATGAAGTTAATTATAAGTGTTCACAAAAACGATGGCGTTACGTTAGTAGAATTACTAGTAACCATTTTAGTTATTGCAATACTGAGTCAACTCTCTTTGTCGTTTGCTCCTGACTTCTTGGCGCTCAATCGCGCAGATAATCAGGTTAGTCTATTACACCGAAATATTAATTTAGCACGTCTTTATGCTATAGAGCATGGCAACTACGTAACGCTGTGCGCTTTGAAAGATAAACAATGTTTAGATGGTGAGTGGCACACGGGTGTGTCACTTTTTACTGATCATGACAAGTCAACATCTTTGGATAATGACGAACGTCTTATTAGTACCTTTGAACATACCCATCCCTCTGATAGCTTAGAGTACCCCCGAACTGCAATAACTTTTAGACCCGACGGCTCTTTAAATGGCTTTCAAAATGGTACTTTTATCTATTGCCCTAATAGTGAAAAAGCAAACCTTGAAGGGCTTGCTCTATCTATAAGTCAAACAGGTCGCATAAGGATAAAGTCCACAAATAGATGCAAAAATAACTAACCTGAATTCTAGTTAGGGGGTTTATAGTGTAAAAAGCCAGACTTCACGTCAGTAGCTGGCCTATTGCAAGTAGGTTCAACGCAATTAGCGCTAAAAATAGCTGCTTGAGATAGGTATACAATTCAGAGTAAGGTTAATTAGCATCATCTACCCCAGCAATAGGTTATATCTGATTTACCTTTGGTGCCTTTAGCCCCTTTTAAGCCTAAATCATTAATAGACAATTCAGTACAATCAGTATCCCCTTTAACAGCTCCAGCGATGGGTTTCGCTGTAATTGTAAATTCATTACTATTAACCACATTTATTGCTAACTCAAAATGCCCGTTTTCAGTTTTACTTTGAATACCTAAGTCACTAAACGAAGTTGAATAAACTCGGTTATCTACAAAGTATTGCTCTTGCTTATTTGCCGCATCTAACAGCGCAGATGCAGCTTCTGCGCGTGATGCCCTTTTTACATACTCTGTGTAATTCGGCAATGCAATTGCGGCAATAATGCCAACAATCGCTACTGTGATCATTACCTCAATTAATGTAAATCCTTGTTGTGTCTTATTCATATACAGCCCTTAATTGTTTATCTCATCGTTTTCTTCACGCTTATAAATATATGTTTGCTGCGTTTTAAAGCCAAAGCCAATGGGCTCCTTATCATTAACCAGCTGAATTTTACCATCAACCACTTTTAAACCAGGTCCTGTAACTTCTGCCGGTTTAAGAGGATTTTCGGCTTGCTCACCTTTTATCCCAGGGCCAATCAAGAAAAACTGACTTTCTTCGATAACGTCTTCTTCTGGATTATCATCACACTTTCCATCACCATTCGAATCGGTACAAGAGTTAGTTGCACCAAAATAAAGCTGTGGTGTATCGGGTACGTCATAACTGGTTGCAAATTTGAGCTGATCATACACTTTTGTACCATAATGCAAATGAAATGCATAAAGCGCACCACCGCCCCCACTTAAAGAACATTGATTCTCTACAACAGCATCAGATGCTGGCGTGAAAGAGGTAAAATAAGCAACCCCACCAACAACAGTAGCTGCAGCTAATGACTTTTCACCTTTGGCTAATTCATAGCGCCATCCTTTCTTTTTTGCCAACTCAGCTTCAACAAGATTAAAACCATCTATGTCATCTAGAGTATTACCAAACGGGTCATCGTTCATAATCATTAAGTCGGATGTTTTAATTGCAGCAGGCGCATTGATTTTAAATGAGCGTGTCAGCGTATTTTCATCACGAATCATAAACAACTGATCTTGCTCATTTGTATTCGTTGGTTTTGAACGATTACCACTGCCAATAACAACTGCATCATAAGGAGTATCTAAACGGGTAATAACTTTATCACCGTTGATGGACGTCTCCGTTACTTTACTAAACAAGGTACGCGCAATCAAAGGTTTATAAAAGAAGCGTCTATCTTGGGTATTTTGATTGCTACCAAGCTCTGCAAGTTTGAAATGACTAAACTCGCTGCTATCTTCTCCTGGCATATCAATTCGCCAAATATTACCACCGGTGTCTGAAGCATAAATTCGGTCAATATAGCCGTCATAATCTGAATCAAGCGTAGTTAAATCAGCGGCAATGCTATGTTTACCTTTAAAACCATTGCTATTTGGGGTTAATGCCCACACTAAGCTACCTGTTTTTGCTTCAACAATATAAATGCCTCGACCACGGGAATCCTCAGCTCTTATAGCCGCGTCTTTATTTGTATCGTAACCTGCACCAAATACGAGTAAAGGTTTATTACCAAAAGCTTTAATATAAGCTATTTGCGGTTTTGACCATGTTTGTGCTAATTCCGTAAAATCGCCTTTGCCGCCTTCAATTGGTTTGCTCCAAAGGCGCTTTGGCTGGTTCGGATTTGTAATATCTAAGCCATAGTAATTCTTACCACCACGACGCATACCAGCAAAAGCCCAAACAGCATCTCCCTTGCTAGCATCTATAATACCGTCATTTAAACCTTCGCTATTCAAACTCTTATTACTAAAGTAAACACTGATAGGGCCGTCCATGCCATATACCTTGCTATCTGCTTGTTTATTTCTGAGTGGCTTAATAATGTCAAATAATGCTGAAGGTATAAACGCCCAACTTTCGCTTACAGTCTCGCCGGCATCTTTAAACATATGTAAAAACCCAGCATTTGTTCCTATAAGAATTCGTATATCATCACTGCCATAGTCGATAGCAATAGGCTTGGAATGTAATGGGTCGCCAAAAATATCAGAGCGTTGATCTTGCGAAGAGCCATCTTTATCCTCATCATCAACGTCGACCCCTCTAGCCCAATTAACATCTTGGCTTGTTAAGGTTAGCGGGTTATCAACAATACCACTAAGAATATCGCTGACAACCGAAGTATCAAAACTAACAACAGAGCCTTGATTCTCCGTAAATAAATTACGAGCAAGCGGATCTATCGTGCTTAAATAATGATTCACACCACCTTGTGCAACCGCATTACCATCAGCGGGTTGGCCTGCAGGAAGCCAAAATGTTTTTGCATCTTTTGAGATTAAACCTTCGCTATTAAGAGCAGGCTTGTTAGTTGCGTCAACAATCTGACTACCTGAAACTTTTAACTTTTTGAGGTTACCACGCCAGCGCGCACCAGTTTCTGGATAAAACATTGCAAAATAAATAGCATCACGGCTTCGAGTTTGATCTACGTTATTACTGGCCACTGATGGCGATGAAAAACTATCGTTTACTTCACGAATACGAGAAATCGTATTTTTGAGTGCGTCTGATAATTGTGCTGCAGTATTTGCATGTAAATATTGTCCACCGCCGTAGTTTGCTGTCTCAGTAAGTAGGTTCTTTCCTGAGTTGCTCATACCCGTACCAAAACCAATAGGAAATACACGTCCAATATCAAGCACATTATTGGTTTTGCTATACAAATCAACTTTTACATCATCTGTACCATGGATAATTTTCGCCAATGCTGCTAAATAACTATTACTAACAGCAGGTGCATTTTCAGAAAAATAGTCATCATGGAGATTATATATATCATTATTTCTATTAGAGTCGTTTGTAGGGTCGCCGTCTGTCATTAAAATAATGTTGATACTATTATCACAACGTAATGGCTCACCCGCTACAGGGGCAAAGGGTGATTTATAAACTCCTGATGACTCTGCGGTAAAATCTCGATTATTAGTATTACCGCCATAGTAAACGTTTTGGCCTGTTATATATAAATACGCTTCCCACAATGTTTCAGTTAATGGGGTTGATCCGCTGGCAGGTAGCTCATCAACTTTATTTAGCAACGTTGATTTTGCAGCACCAACTCTGGCTAGTACATACCCACCATTACTACCATTAAAGCGCATTAAACCAAATTCGATATCATCATTATCGTTCACTAACTGTGTAATCGCATTTTGTGCAACTCTTAAACGACTATCACTACATGTGGCTTCATAATTGTAGTAACTAGTTCTTTTGTAACATTGCTCATTTCGTTTATAGCTATCTTTACTTTCAAAGCAATCAACCTCGTAATAGCTATTACCGCTTCTTTTGTAACACTTTTCTCCATCGACCACATCCCAGGCCATACTGCCCGAGGTATCAAAAATCATAATAACACGTGGCTTTTCATTAGTTTCCACATTGTGGTTAACATAGAGCTCAATGTCTTCACCATTCGCTGATAAACTAATTAATACACTAAATATAGAAATGAGTATTCTCTTTAACGTAAGCTTCATTTTAAATCCCCTTACTTATGCTAGCCATCTCTTGGGCTACGCCGGTCACAATTGTAAGCTGGTGCTTACTTTTAGAGCCATATTCTATGGTTGTTGAAACTTGTACCATGTTGCATGAGATACCAGCAGTAAAATTAAAACGACGAGGGCATTCTAAATCGAGTACACCATTATTTAAATTAATCATATTGCTTTTCATATCATCACGTTCAGCCATAACAATACCCTTGTCTGAAACTTCTTCAGGGGTCAAAAAGAACTGATTAGCAGCTCCTTTACTGACTTCGTCAGCAATTATGCGCTGCACTTCACCAATTAGTTGGTTTTCTGCAACCTCGCGCTCTTGGGCTGCGTTGGTAATTTTAATATCAATACTACTACTGCTCATTAAAGTAACCGCAATTCCTGTCACTGCTATGACCATAATAAGCGCTGTAATAAGTACAACGCCCTGTTGTTTATTTTTCATCTGCGTTAAATACGCCATAAATTTGCTCCCACGTTATTTAAACGAATAGTCGTCGTGAAAACAGTTCGTCTGAAATTATCTGAAAAAGTGAGAGTGCGACTATTAGCATCTTCCCCTAATACGTACGTTTGGTTCTTAATTTTAAGACCTGGATCAGGCTGCAATGCTCTGATCAATAAAAAAACTTGTACTGTTAAAATGCTTTTACGGTTTTCCCAGTCACTGGCATTCATATCATTGATGCTTTTGTATGTATCAACACGGCTGTCGCTGGTAGTATCTAGACCAAAAACAAAACGCATATTTTCCACGCCTTCCATTATGGTTTCAGTGTTTATAGACCCTCCCACCAAACGTTTTCGCATTAGTGCCGGTACAGTAAGGCTCTTATTATTTACCGTATAAGTTTGCTCTGAAATATAATAGCTGTGATGACTATACGGCCATACCGTCGCATTGATATTTACGCTAGTAGGGTCAACAATACCTCGCTCAAAGCGTGCATTTTCTTGCTCAGCAATAAAATAATTCTCATCGATTTGTGTTTCATTAACACCTGCGGCATCAACTTCTAGTTGATTACCTTGTAAAAACTTAACCTGTAAAATATCAGTCTCTTTAATTGGGTTTTTTACACAGTTGAGCTCATTCGAACTTGCCGCAGTTTTAGCGTATAAAGATCTAAAGTTACTACTACTTGTTAAATCTGGAAAACTGCCATTGTTAGCTCCTTCAAAGCAGTCATTAGTAGGATTTGACAATGATGATGTGTTTGCAGCGGTAAATGAATCATCATAAAATGTTCCCCAAAAACCAACTTGCTCAATATCTCGTTGCATAATATTTATAGCTAAACGGCCTGACTCTTGTAACTCGCCTATAGTCATTGTGTCTTTGGTGGTTACTTTCATACCGATATAAGTAAACATTACCCCACCCAAAATTAATCCCCCTATAAATAGAGATATCATCATTTCAATGAGTGTAAATCCTGTTTGCTTCATTTTAGCTCCTAACGTATACATAGCTATTAAGCACGACTAAGCGACGCTTTTTATCTGCGACGCCACAACTAATTTTACCTGTCGCCTCACTTGCTTTAAATTCTTGTCGACCCTGCCAAGAAACAATAACCTCAAGGTTATATGCTTTCCCACCAGAACCCGCTACCACTTCAGGGTTAATACACACAGTTGCACCATCAAGTGATCCGGTATTCTCTCGGGCTCGGATAGCACGTTTCCATTGCTCGATATCTAAACTAGCTATTTGTGCGTTACTACAAGAGCTTGTAAAACATGTTTTAGACGGTTTCTTAGTGGTTTCACTGGTAAACTCTACATCGTAAAGGGTCGCGAGTTGCGAAGTATCATTAGCTCGAATACGTTGAATAATATCATTACCAAGCGCAACAGCAGCAGCACGTTGCATTGAATCAAAGCTTGCTTGCTTTGCTTTTGCTTGCAGGGCTACAGCGCCCAATAAACCAAAGCTGAGAATAATAAACGCAATTAGGACTTCAATAAGGGTAAAACCTTTTTGCAATTTAAACGTACTCAAATACATAGTAAAACCAAATAATAATTACCTGATAATAAGTGTATGCAATTACAGATTAGATTCAACTAGAACCATGACTAACGGTTAATTATGTTGATAAGCGGTTAATAGGTAGGCGTATTAAAGTTCACTTTTTACGCTTTTGAGTGCTCGACGACTTACAGCTAACAAAGTAGTACAACCATCAAGTTCAATAACATGTTGATGGTTTTGAAGCGTATGTAGGGCAATAATTTTGTTTTTATTCACCAAAGTATGTCGATGAATTCTTAATAAATGATGCGGGTATTGCATTTCAAGATGCTTTAAACTGTCCTCAATTAAAGCTTCCCCTTGATCAAACACAACCTTGGTATACTTTTCCTCTGCGTTAAAATAAAAAATACTCTCTATTTCAACACTTCTGATAGTGCCAGCCAGTTGATACGTTACTTTTTCTGTTTGTTGCTGTTGCAGATGTACTCTGTTTAAACGTCCTAGCTGTTGTAATGCATGTTGCAAACTTTTTACTGATATAGGTTTTACCAAATACCCTGCTGCATTTAGTTGCAACGCATCAAGTGCATGCTCAGGGTGAGCAGTTATAAAAATAATTGCCGGCGGAACCGCAAAGCTATTGAGTTGATTGGCCACTTCGATGCCATTTAAGCCTGGCATATCAACATCTAAAAACACTAAATCAGGCTGAAGTTTTTTTATTTTTATTAAAGCGTCATTGCCATTACCGGCCTCACCTTGCACTTGAATAGATGTATGGCTCTGACTAAGTAAACGTTTTAAGCGTGCTCTGGCTAAAGGCTCATCATCTACAATCAGTGCATTCATAACATGTGCTCTGTTTGTTTTGGAATAACCACTTTAACTCTAAATTTATTTTCTTTGTTAGTTATTGTCAGTTGCGCCTGATCTTTATAATAAATACTTAAACGAGAACGGATATTATCAATTGCCATACCGTTATGCTCTCTAGTATTAGCTGCTTCAGCAGACACAGGATTAGTTACAATCAAGGTTAAATAATGTGTTGTAACATGCAGTTCAATACTAATGGTAGCACCACTTTGGCTGGGCTCTACACCATGACATACTGCGTTCTCTACCAAAGGTTGTAATGTTAGATATGGAATATAGAGCGTAGGGAGGTTTTCTGGTAATAACCACTCAACCTGTAAACGCTCAGCAAAACGCCATGATTCAAGAGCAATATATTGTTTAGTTAATATTATTTCATCACTGAGTAATACACTTTGCCCTGAACGCATTGCAGCTTGCGAAAGCGCTGCTAATGCCAAAATAGCATGCTCTGCAGCCTCAACATCATGATGCGTTAATTCTGCTGCCGTATTCAAACTATTATATAAAAAATGGGGTCTGATCCGCGCCTGCAAAGCATCAAGCTCTGCACGAGAGAGTGCTTTGGCTTGCTGCTCTTTTTCAAAATGAATAAGCAAAAATTGTACAAAAAGTAAGGTAAGCAAAAATACAATAATGCAATTACGTAACACAAAAAACGTAAGTTGTTTTTCGTTTTCTATATCAAAAGCAATATAAGAAAAAGCCAGACTAAATAAAGCAGTACTCAAACTATATACAGCAATAAAAAAACTAAGCTGAATAAACTGAGGCTGTTTTGCAAGAAATCGGCGACAAATATATATAAAAGAGGTGCTTACTAATACGGTTACATGGAGAAATAAACTAATCTCTCCCAAATGCAGCCATATGTCACCGCCAGCATTAGGAGCAAAAGCTAAAATAATAGCCACGACTTGGGTTACTATGAGGGATGCAAGTACACCACGCTCATTAAAAAGGGCCGAAAAAAGTAGTGCATCTGGTGTCAGTTGCTTACTCATTCGACCCTCCTTTTATCTATTAATAGACTAACGCAGCTCTACTGGCACAGCAAAAACAATGTTTTCTTCTTCACCTGGGTTTTCTGTTACTTGTTTGCCACCAAGCTCTTTTAAGCGTGTAATGACTTGCTGAACTAATACTTCAGGAGCTGATGCACCGGCAGTCACACCTACACTGTTGATACCATCAAACCATGATGCTTCAACATTACTAGCATCATCTATTAAGTAGGCCTGTGTACCCATTTTATCGGCAAGTTCCCGTAAACGATTAGAGTTAGAGCTATTTTTAGCACCCACAACTAATAACACATTCACTTTATCAGCTAAATCACGAACCGCATCTTGGCGGTTCTGTGTTGCATAGCAAATATCATCTTTACGTGGACCATCAATTGTAGGAAATTTACTACGTAAAGCATCAATCACATCGGCAGTGTCATCTACTGATAGAGTTGTTTGGCTGCAGTAAAAAAGGTTATCCGCATTTTTTACATCAAGCTTTAATACATCATCAACTGTTTCAACAAGATAAATACCACCTTGCTGATTATCGTATTGCCCCATGGTACCCTCAACCTCAGGGTGTCCGTGGTGACCAATTAAGATGCATTCAATACCTTTTTTACTAGCACGGGTTACTTCCATATGCACCTTAGTCACTAACGGACAGGTTGCATCAAATACTTTTAACTCTCTGCGTTTAGCCTCTGAGCGAACAGCCTGAGATACACCATGAGCGCTAAAAATAACAATACTATCGTCAGGAACCTGATCAAGTTCTTCAACAAATACAGCACCGCGATTTTTTAAACCATCAACCACATAACGGTTATGCACCACTTCGTGACGCACATAGATTGGTTTTTCAAAAATATCCAAAGCGCGCTCAACAATACTAATTGCGCGGTCAACACCGGCGCAAAAGCCTCGTGGATTAGCTAATAATATTTCCATTAGCCTTGCACCTCAATAATATCAACCTCAAACGTTAAACGCTGACCCGCTAATGGGTGATTAAAATCGATAGTAACTGACTCACCTTGCACTTCACGAACCAAACCCGGAAGTTCAGTACCATCAGGTTGGGTGAACGCAATAATCGCACCTACTTTAGCCGGTGTTTCTGCACCAAACTTACTACGATCTACATAATAAATATTATCTGGATTGGGTTGACCAAAGGCATCCTCAGGCTCAAGCTCAAATGTTTTGCTTTCACCCGCAGTTAGGCCAAGCAAACATTTTTCAAAGTTAGCGGTTAAACTGCCATCACCCATAGTGAGCTTGGCAGGTTTGTTATGCACTTTTGTTGAGTCAGCGGCAGAGCCATCTTCTAGTTTAATAGAAAAATGAAAAATAACGTCTGAGTTTTCACCAATTACAGCTTGGCTCATGCTTTATGCTCCTTTGGTTCTTCGCCTGTAAAGGCGTCAAATAGTAATAACGCAGCGCCTACACAAATAGCACAATCTGCAATATTAAATACGGGGAAATGTGAGTCTTCGTAAAACACATGTAAAAAGTCAATAACGTAACCATAAGCAACACGGTCGTATAAGTTACCAATAGCACCCGCTAACACTAACGAGTATGCACCGCACAATACTTTATTAGACGCAGGAAGGCGCTTTAACCACCATACCAACAAACAACTAATTGCAATTGCTATTACACTTAAAAACCAACGTTGCCAGCCACCCGCTTCGCTTAAAAAGCTGTAAGCTGCACCGTAATTATGTACATAAGTGATACTAAAAACAGGCAGTAGATTAATTGACTCACCATAGGCCATGGTGTTTACAACCAGTGTTTTACTGGCAAAGTCTATTACTAGTAGTAATAGACTCAACCAAAGCCACACTAAACCACTTTTTTGGGCTAGTTTGCTCACTAAAAACAACTCCTAAGCGAATTGACGCTTTTCACCTTCACCGTCAACGTTACTAACACAACGACCACAGATTTCAGGGTGCGCAGGTTCAATACCTACATCTTCACTATAATGCCAACAGCGCTCACACTTTTTAGCATCAGTTGCTGATACGCTAATGTATAAACCTTCAATTTCGGTTGCTTGTGAATCTGCAGGCTGGCTCTCTACTTCAGTAACATTTACAGCTGAAGTGAGTAACACAAAGCGAAGTTCATCACCTAGTGCAACCAGTTTTGCAGCAAGTTCTTTACTTGCAAACAGGTTAACCGTTGCTTGCAACGTAGCGCCAATCACTTCTTCTTTACGTGCAGCTTCTAGCAGACGGTTCACTTCGTCACGCACATTTAAAATAGCTTGCCAATCTTCATTACTAAACTTGGTCGTAGTTGGTGCTTGTAAGCCCTCATACCAAGTTGAAGTAAATACATAGTCACTGCGCTCACCTGGAAGTGCTTCCCAAATTTCTTGTGCTGTAAAGCTCATGATTGGTGCCATCCAACGCGTCATCGCTTCAGCAATGTGGTACAGCGCAGTTTGACAAGAACGACGTGCATGACTGTCGCTTTTTGCCGTGTACTGACGATCTTTTATAACGTCTAAGTAGAACGAACCAAGCTCACCGGTACAGAAGTTCATTAGCTTTTGCGTCACTAATAGCATTTGGTAGCTATCGTACGCCGCTAAAATATCATCTTGTAACTGTGCAGCACGCCCTACAATCCACTTATCAAGCTCAACCATATCATCAATAGCAACTTGATCTGTTTTTGGATCAAAACCGCTAAGGTTAGCAAGTAAGTAACGGCTAGTGTTACGAATACGACGGTAGCGATCTGCTGAACGTTTGAATATTTCATCTGATACCGTCATTTCTGCCGTGTAATCAGTTGATGCTACCCATAAACGTAAAATATCAGCACCTAGTTTATTCATCACATTTTGTGGTGAAATAACATTGCCTAATGACTTAGACATTTTGCGGCCGTTTTCATCAACCGTAAAGCCATGCGTAAGTACTTGCTTGTAAGGTGCATGACCATTAATTGCCACAGAGGTCATCATTGATGACATAAACCAACCACGGTGTTGATCTGAACCCTCTAGGTATAAATCAGCAGGACCGGTTAAATCTTCACGCGCATCAACAACACAGGCATGAGTTACACCTGAATCAAACCACACATCGAGTGTGTCTTGCACTTTCATGTATTGTTGTGCGTCTTCTTCACCTAGTAAAGTAGCTGGGTCTAAGTCATACCAAGCTTGAATACCTGACTTTTCAACAAGCGCTGCTGCTTGCTCAATCAGCTCTTGAGTATTTGGGTGTAATGCACCCGTGTCTTTATCAACAAACAGCGCAATAGGTACACCCCAAGTACGTTGGCGTGAAATACACCAATCAGGGCGGCCTTCAACCATGTTAGCAATACGGCTTTCGCCCCATTCAGGTAACCACTGAGTATTTTTAATTTCAGCCAGTGAATCTTGGCGCAAGTTAGCCTGATCCATGCTAACAAACCATTGTGGTGTGGCACGGAAAATAATAGGCGTTTTATGGCGCCAGCAATGTGGGTAGCTGTGCGTTAATGCATGATGATGCATTAGGGCATTATTTTCTTTTAATACCTCAATTACACTCGCATTGGCTTTAAACACATGTTGACCGGCAAATAATTCAGTATCAGGTAAGTACACACCGTTTGCGCCAACAGGGTTAGCTACTTCAAGGTTGTACTCAAGGCCTGCCACGAAATCTTCTTGACCATGACCTGGTGCAGTATGCACGATGCCGGTACCAGAATCTGTTGTTACGTGCTCAGCAACAATAACAGGAACATTAAAGTCATAAAAAGGATGTGCTACGGTTAAGTTTTCAAGTGCTGCGCCTTTAACATAGCCAAGGATATGGAAATGGTTAAAACCAAAACGATCCATCGCATCTTTAACCAGCTCAGAACCTATAATAAGACGTTGCTGAACGCCTTCATCTTCTACTTGTACTAGCGCGTATTCTAAATCAGCATGTACAGCTACCGCACGGTTTGCAGGCAAAGTCCATGGTGTCGTAGTCCAAATGACGGTTCCTACGCTACCTGTTCCTGTATGGCCAGCCGCTAAATCAAACGCATTAACTACCGCATCTTGATCTGTAAAAGTAAAACGTACATCAATAGCTGGAGATTGTTTATCTTGGTATTCAACTTCGGCCTCAGCTAATGCTGAACCACAATCTGTACACCAATGCACAGGCTTAGCACCTTTATGAAGGTGACCATTTTTTATAATGCGGCCCAGTACACGGATGGCATTAGCTTCAAAGTCGAAGTTCATTGTTAGGTAAGGTTTATCCCAATCACCAAAAACGCCTAAACGTTTAAAGTCTACTTTTTGGCCTTCCACTTGCTTTTTAGCATAGGCACGACATTTCTCACGAAACTCTGCCGCAGTTACCTTAACACCGGGTTTACCAACTTTTTTCTCAACCATTAACTCGATTGGTAAACCATGACAGTCCCAACCTGGTACGTATGGCGCATCAAAGTCTGATAAAGTTTTAGACTTAACAATAATATCTTTTAATATTTTATTTACTGAGTGGCCTAAATGGATATCGCCGTTTGCATACGGAGGGCCGTCATGCAAAATGAAAGTTTTTTTACCTTTCTTCGCGCTGCGAATTTGACCGTATAGGTCGTCTTCATACCATGCTTTAAGCATTTTTGGTTCACGTTGTGCCAAATTGCCACGCATTGGAAACATTGTTTCCGGTAAATTCAAAGTATGTTTGTAGTCGCTCATTAATCCTACTTTCCGTTTCTATCGGCTACCTAATTTAAACCAAAACACTGCTTAGCGGCGGCAACATCGGTTGCTATTTGTGCCGTCAGTTGTGTTAATGTCTCGAATTTTTTCTCATTGCGGAGCTTTTCAATTAACTCCACATGCATAAATTGTCCATAAATATCTTGTGCAAAATCAAAAAGATGAACTTCCAATAAGGCACGAGTTCCATTAAACGTGGGTTTGTTTCCAATGTTAGCCACCCCAAAAACTTGCTTTCCTGCGATCATCACTTGAACCGCAAATACACCATTGACCGGACAAACTTGACGTTTTAGCGCAATATTTGCCGTTCTAAAACCCAGTTCGCGGCCTTTTTTCCAGCCATGAATAACACGTCCAGATATTGCATAATTATGCCCAAGCATAACTTTTGCACTAACTAAGTCACCTTCAGCAAGTGCTTCTCGTATCAAGGTGCTGCTTACTCTAGCATTTAATTGCCTAAAGCTGGCAGTGCTTTTAACACTCATTCCCACTTGGGTGCCCATAGTTGCCAATAGACTAAAGTTACCTTGGCGCTGTTTACCAAACCTAAAATCATCACCAACCGTTAATGCTTTAACGCCCAACTTTTTAATTAAAATATCGCTAACAAACTGCTCAGCATGCATGTTTGCAAAAGCCTGATTAAAGCTAATACAAATAACGCGTTCAATTCCTAAGTTACTCAATAGACGAAGTTTATCACGCAGTCGAGTCAGCCTAGCCGGAGCGTTATTTTTTGCAAAAAACTCCTGTGGCTGAGGCTCAAATAACATTACGGTGCTGGGTAAATTATTTTCTTTTGCATCAGCTAAAAGCCCTTTTAATACGGCAGCATGACCCAAATGAACACCATCAAAATTACCAATGGTCAGCACACAACCAAAGTGTTGTGGGCGTATATTGTGTATACCTCTAATTAACTCCATGCCACCTAATGCCTTTTTCAGCGAGCGATAAAATGCGACCTCGGGCCGCAGAGTGTCCGATTATAATCTTTTTTTTAATTTGATTCAGTAATTGCTACACTTTTTATCGTATTTAGTCTAACACCCATCAAAAACAACATAAAAAAGTAACTAACAATCGCAATAATTAATAACACAACCAATAACATAACTTGTTCGCTAAAGTGCCAACTAACCCAGTCATATTGCCTACTGGTAAACCAAACCAATGCGCCCATTGTTATACTTGCCAACAAACACTTCAAAGTGAAGTAGCCACTCATGCTGGAAAACTGATAAACATTCTCTTTTTTAAGCTGTCGATACAGTAAGTAGGCATTACAACTTGCCGACATTGAGGTTGCCAGAGCCAAACCTAAATAGCCAATAAATGGTGCCAGCATAATATTAAACACCATATTTAGTACCAAAGTAATAATACCAATGCGTACCGGTGTTTTAGTATCTTGGCGAGAATAAAACCCAGGCGCGAGCACTTTAATTAACATAAAACTGACTAATCCCACTGAGTAGGCAACCACCCCTAAGCTCACCGCCTTAACATGATCGATGCCCGCTTCTTTGAAAGCGCCATGATCAAACAGCACGGTAATAATAAGCGGGCTTATAATCATCAATCCTATCATTGCTGGAAGCCCTAAAAAAATCACAAACCTCACTCCCCAATCTAGGGTATGTTGAAAGTCGCTACTTTTTTTACTGCTGTGTAATTTTGACAGCGCAGGCAAAATTACCGTCGCAATACCAATGCCAAATAAACCAAGTGGGAATTCAATCAGTCTATCTGAGTAATACAGCCAAGCGATAGAACCTGTCATCAATAATGAAGCTATTACCGTATCGAGTAATAAGTTAATTTGACTAATTGATACACCAAATAAGGCTGGGAGCATTAACTTGCGTACTTTTTTCACATTTTCATCTTGCCAACCCCAGCGCGGGCGCGCTAGCATTTTTGCTTTATACAAAAACGGCAGTTGAAATAATAGCTGTACCACGCCTCCTAAAAACACGCCAACAGCTAACGCATAAGCGCCTACAGAAAATTGGTCGTGTAATAAAATGGCACAACTAATGATGGATACATTGAGTAACACCGGGGTAAAAGCCGCAACGGCAAAACGATTATAAACGTTCATCACCGCGCCACTGAGCGCCACAAGGCTTACAAAAAACAAATAAGGAAAAGTCAGTTTTAATAGCGAACTAGCAAGCTCAAACTTTTCTGCGTCAGGCCCCCCTTGCCACCAATCAATAAACCAACCAGTACCAAATAATGCAGCAATAACAGGTGATGCTATTACACCAAAAAGTGTCACTATCAGTAAAATAGTGCCTAACGTGCCGGCGGCTTGGGCAACAAATATTCTGACCTTCTCATCGCCTTGCTGCTGTTTAATTTCACTTAATACCGGTACAAATGCTTGCGCAAAAGCCCCTTCGGCAAATAAACGGCGTAAAAAATTAGGAATACGGTTAGCAAATAAAAATACATCGGCCGCAGCGCCTGCGCCCAACAGATTAGCCACGACGGCATCTCGTACTAGCCCTAAAATACGCGAGATCATTGTCATTGCACTTACAATCATCCCAGAACGAAACAAACCTTTTGACACTATAAATCCATATTAAAAACCAGCAATTAAGTTAATTATGCCATAGTCTTTTTTATAAATCGCTTTAAAGCACTAGGCTGGAACCCCTTGCTTTGTTACAATAGCGCTATTAACTGCTAAAGCGGCAAATTGATGTTCGTTATAAGGAGCAGTTTTTCTTGAATTGTTAAAATTAAATTGACATTCATGATAAAAACAGGCATATTCCACGGCCTTTAATTTAAGCTTTATTTAAGATTGTTAGGAGCAAACCTTGGCTAACATCAAGTCTGCAAAAAAACGCGCTATCACAAGCGAAAAAAACCGTCAGCACAACGCAAGCCGTCGTTCAATGATGCGTACTTACTTCAAAAAAGTAATCGTAGCTATTGAAGCTGGCGATAAAGAAGCTGCACAGCAAGCTTTTTCTGTTGCTACACCTATCCTAGACCGTTACGCAACTAAGGGTCTAATCCACAAAAACAAAGCTGCTCGTCATAAGAGCCGTTTAGCTGCTAAAATTAAAGCGCTATAATTTGTTTTTGCAAGATTAAAAAAACCGGCTTTTGCCGGTTTTTTTTTGCCCAAAATAAATACGCCTCTTAAACGTTATCAAGCTCTGGATAAAACTTTTTCAACATCGCCGCAATTTTCTTTGGTGAAAATGGTTTAACCACAAACCCTTTTGCCCCTCTTTCTATCGCATCCTTCACATTTTCAACGCCTGAATGAGCCGACACCATCACCACGTTTGTCTCTGGTGATAACTCATTAATTTGCGCAATAAGTTCTTTACCATCGCCATCAGGTAGTTCTATGTCTAAAAATATAATATTAAAATTGGCTGCGCGACACTCGCTAATACACTGCGCGGCCGTTGACGCTTCTTTTACATTCTCTATCCCTAAATGCATTAATGTTTGACTTAGAAAGCTACGCACAGTGCTAACATCGTCAACTATTAAAATAGATAGCTGCGTATTCATATACAATCCTTATAGGCTAAAGCCATGTCTGCGAAGTTGGTGATTTGCTTAAAATACAAATATTTACTTTATTATAGAGGGCTAAGCTAAAAAGGCCAGATTTGCTTTATGTCGAAAACCACAAAAAAAAGTCGCCGCAAAAAAAATAAAGCCGCTACTGTTAAACAAAGATCCAGTAATAAGCTTGCAAACACTGGCTCACAATTAAAACTACACTCAAGTAGCGCAAAGTGTGGCATCAAGTTGACCCTGCTTTTTATTTTCGCGATATTATTATTTATACTTGTTTTAATACCAAAGCCGAGTTTACTTACTTATAAAAAATCATCTATGGTAAGCCAAAGTGTGTATTGGCCAGGGTTGTTTTCAAGCGAACCAAAACTACTGGACTCAACCCTACACCCGCGACTGGATAAGGAGCATAGAACCCTTTACCTATGTATTGATTTACAGCAACCGCAGAGCTGCCAAAAATATCGAATTATTGCTGAGGAAGGAATATTTTCAGTATTGCTTACTTACTTTTAACATTAAAAAAACTAATCTGAAAATTTAAAATTACTTGGTTGAAAGCTGTGCAAAAGATCAACATAATGGCGCTCCTTTTTTCAACAACTGAACTATTGAAACGACCATGCTAAACGAGCTAGATTGGCTTTTAAATACATTACTACTTGCACTAGGTTTAGGTGCATTCTTTATTAACCAACTGACACTGCTTCGCGTTGCAGCGATTAGTGCTTGTGGTTTGTTATTCTTATCATTTAGCTTAGATCTTATGTCGTCGAGTATTATTTCAAATATGAGTTTAGTTTTGATCAACACATTTTATTTGTTTAAAGTTTATACTTTTGGACAATTTACTGTATCTCAGCACTAATTACTTCCCCTTAGAATATTTTATAGCCCAGTTTTTCTGGGCTTTTTTTATTCTACAGCTTTAAAAATCTTGGGTCTTAGTTTGAACTAAGTTAAAATTTATCTCGTATTAGGGTCTGTTGACCTTTCAAGGTTAAATTTGCAGCAGTCTGTTTGGTATTTAGGCAAGGCAGAGCCTATGTGGTGTGGTTATTCCCCATAAATAGGTGATAACGCAGCATCAATGCCAAACAGGCGCTGCCCTTAGGGTTCTGCCTAGGGGCGATTTACTCTTTGTTGCTCGGTTTTTACTTAGCCCACTAGGTTACAAACCGAGCGCCGCGATTAAACCGCCCCTAGTTTGAACAAATTTCAATCCGCAAAGGTCAACAGACCCTTGCCTAATTTGAGATAAGCCCATGCCGTTGTCAGATTTCGATTTATTCTTATCCTCCATGGAAGATGTTACCCCTATCAGTCACGATACAGTGACATTGCCACCTAAAAACCATAAAACAGTTATCGCTCAGCAAGAAAAAAACAAAGCGGCACAATTAAATTTAAGCAGTGAACAATTTAATTCGTTAGATGAACCACTAGAATTGCTCGACCCACTCGCCATATTAAGTTTTAAACGGGATGGCGTGCAAAGCCCGGTTTTTAAAAACGTAAGATTAGCTAAATATCAGCTCGATGCGACATTAGATTTACACGGGCAACTTTTGAAAAATGCCCATGCTTCGTTGCTTGCCTTTATTAAAGATTGCCACCAGCGCAATATAAGGATGGTTCTTGTTCGTCATGGAATAGGTATTAAAAATAAAGCCAAACCGGGGATTTTAAAAAGTTACGTAAATCAGTGGCTGCAAACAATTCCTTGTGTTTTAGCATTTCACACTGCACTCAGGCAGCATGGAGGAAGTGGGGCAACATATGTCTTACTAAAGAAGAGTGATGATAAAAAGCATCAAAACAGAGAAATTCACAGCAAGCGCAGTTAAATCTTGCTGTGCTAATAAGGGTTAGTTAAGCATCAACGCTGCCGCATTAGCTTGATTAAACCACGCAGATATTCCTAAAATAATGATAGATACAACAACAATGCTAATTTTTGCGCCCCCTTGATTGGGTTTCATAATTCATCCTATTTATTATTTTTGTTAGAACAGCTTTTAACAATAGTAAAAATTACAAATGTTAACAAGCTGTTTCTGTTAAAAATTAAACAAATTTTAATCCTTGAAGGCCAATAACTCTAAATTAATAACCTTGCTGCTTATTAATACAATTTATTAATGGTTGTCTCGCTTTCAAACGCAAAATATTTTCTGCTATTTGCTTAATAACACTATCTAGATCTGACAACGCAGCACAGTGCGGCGTTAAAGTAATATTTGGGTGCTGCCAATAAGGGTGTTCGCTTGGTAGTGGCTCACAGGCAAATACATCAAGCGTTGCTGCTCGTAAACGTGCGTTGTTGAGCGCATCGAGCAAATCAGCTTCAACGACATGCTCACCTCGGGCCACATTAATAACCACGGCATGCTCAGGAAGTTGCTTAAGCAACTGTTGATTAATAATACCTTTGGTATTGCTAGTAAGTGGCAATAGGCAGATTAAATAATCTGTGTGCGCTAACATCTCGGTTAAGCCCTCATCCCCATGATAAAGTGTTGCTAATGTTGATGTTTTAGGGCTTCTGTTCCAAGCATTAACTTTAAAACCATTATTAGCTAACCTGTAGGCACAGGCTTGGCCTAATTCGCCAAACCCTAAAATACTGACTCGATCGTGCCTATACGCTCTTTTGGGTTTCCATTCACTTTGCTGTTGTTTTAAAAAATATTCTTTTAATCGCAATTTTTGCGCTAATACATGGGTAAGAACATATTCAGCCATGTCGTTAGCCAACTGTTTATCGACAATCCGCACCACTTCAACATGTGCAGGTAGTAAACTTAAATCGATACTATCAACCCCAGCACCAAACGATGACACAGCTTTTAAATTTACCAACTTTAGCCATAAAGACGCGGGCGCATTCCAAGCCAGTACAAATTCTACACTTGCAAAATCTTGGCAATCATCAAGCTGCTCAATGTGAATATTGGGTAATTGCGCTTTCATTTTTGCAATTAATTTTGTGTTATCTCGACCGGTAATCGCGACTAAAACTGACATGATGATTCCTTAAAAAGTAACCGTAAATAATAGTACTGATATGGTTCAATTCAATAGTAAGTAAACGGTTTTAAAAAGTCACACAACTGACCGCGTATTGTCATATCTGCACTCTAAGCTAAACATATTGGCCTTAGCCTAGTATAAAAAAAGAGGTGCGTATGATCAGTGTAGATAAAGTAATAGCAACCAATTTACCACAGTTAACTAACTCATTTAAAATAAAAAAACTGGTAAAAAAAAGTCTTAGCTACTTATTACATGAACAAGAATTTACAAACTTTGCAACTGCCTATCCCCACCTTCAAGGAATAGAATTTGTAGAGCAAGTACTTGATGAACTTGATTTTGAAACTCGTTATAAAGCTAAGCAAATAGAAAATATTCCCAGTGAAGGAAAAATTGTCATTATTGCAAACCACCCTATCGGCTCCTTAGATGCGCTTGCATTAATTAATGTGTTATCAACAGTGCGTTCCGATTTAAAAGTGGTGGCTAACCGTATGTTAATGACCGTTGACGCCATGCATTCGTTATTACTGCCAGTTGATAACCTATCAGGGCAAAGTAAAAAACAAGAGCTGAGTAATATCCACCAGCACTTAAAAAATGAAGGAGCGTTACTTATTTTCCCTGCCGGTGAAGTTTCTCGACTTCGTCCTACGGGTATAAAAGACTGCAAATGGAACAGTGGCTTTTTACGCATTGCAAAAAAGGCTAACAGCCCTATTTTGCCTATTTATATTAAAGCCAGAAATAGCCCGCTGTTTTACGGCGCATCAATGCTTTATAAACCACTGGCTAGCTTGTTACTGGTAAAAGAAATGTTTAAGCAACGTCAAAAATCACTCGAGTTTGAAATTGGCGCTTCTATTGCCCCTGAGTCTTATTTAATCCCAGACTTAAAAGACAAAGAAGTGGTTGAGCTAATCCGTAAGCAACTATACCGTTTAACCACAAAAAAAACGCTACCATTAAAAACTCATGCTCCGATCGCCTCTCCTGAATGTAAAAAAGAATTAAAAAAAGCCATAGAATGCTGCGAACATTTAGGTAAAACCAGTGATGGCATGGTGATTTATTTGTACCAATACCAAGGAAGCTCTCCCTTATTTCGTGAACTGGGCCGCTTACGAGAAATCGCTTTTCGGGCTGTAGGTGAAGGTAGTGGAAACCGCCGAGACATAGATAAATACGATATGCACTATCAGCACTTAGTATTGTGGGATGAACATGCACTAGAGTTGGTGGGTGCTTACCGATTAGCTTGTGCACAGGATGTGATTGAACAACACTCACAAAGTGGGCTTTATACCGATAGCCTATTTAATTATACCCAAGATATGAATCCTTATTTTAAACAAGGCATAGAGCTAGGCCGAAGCTTTGTACAACCTAAATATTGGGGCAGAAAAAGTCTCGACTACTTATGGTATGGTATTGGCGCTTTTATAAATCGCTACCCTCAATACCGTTACTTATTTGGTGCGGTGAGTGTGTCAAACGCACTACCTGAGCAGGCAAAGTCTTTATTAGTGCATTATTATCAGCACTATTATGGCTGTGAAAAATCACTCGCAACGCCTAACAATGCTTTTCGTCACACACCTGATCAGCAAACTCAGTGCACTAACTTGTTCGAGGGTAATAATATAAAAGAAGATTTTGTAGAGCTTAAACACATACTCGCTAACATGGGCACGCATGTACCCACACTATTTAAACAATATACAGAGCTATGCGAACCAAATGGTGTTAAATTTTTAAGCTTTAGTATTGATCCACAATTCAATAATTGTATTGATGGCCTAGTATTGGTTGATCTTGAAAAAGTAAAACCAAGCAAAGCAAAGCGCTACTTGGGTACTGATAAATCAGCATCAGCAAGTTAAAGCGTTAACCCTTAATCGAATAACTATTAAAGCGGCATTAAGCGGCGCTTTAATAGTTATTAATACTTCAAGGCTGAGTAAAAATACCATCGAGTAATTGCGTATAAATCTTTTCTATTTCTAACAAGTCGCAAATCGGTACATGTTCATTAACCTGATGAATACTATGGTTTCGTACCCCACACTCTATGACTTGTGTTTTTTGCTGTGCAAAAAATCGTCCGTCCGACGTCCCACCACTGGTGCTTAATAAAGGATAATTCCCCGTCACTTTAAAAATTGCCTGCTCTAACTGAGCGAGTAAGCAACTCTCAATCTTATGGCTTGTATAATAGGGTTCACATGGACGCTCCCACTGTATAACCAAATGCTCGCTGAAATCCTTCAGTGCAGCAAACACACGTTGCTTAACATGTTTACTTTTATACCCATGGCTATAGCGAATATTAAAAGTAATATCACACTGAGCTGGCACGAGGTTATCTAGCACATTATCAATATTAATACCGGTGACTTGCAGCGTTGTTTTTGAACTAAGTTCATCTAAAGGCCAGTCTATTTGTGTGAGCCTGTTAACCACTTCAGCACTGATGTGCGCAGCATTAATGGTATTCTCAGGATAGGCTACATGCCCAGCCTTTCCTTGAATAGTTAATCGCGCAGATAAGGCTCCACGTCGACCATTTTTTATAGTGTCACCTACCTGCAGGTGGCTGGTTGGCTCACCAACAATACAGCCATCAAGCACAACGCCCTGTTGTGCTAATCGCTTGGCAATCAGCACAGAGCCATGCTCCGCCTCACCTTCTTCATCTGAGGTGATCAGCCAAAATAATGTTCCCTGCTTTTGCTGCGCGCTGTTTATTAACGTCTGCGTTGCACTAAGCATCGCGGCAATGCCTCCTTTCATATCGGCGGCACCACGCCCATAAATTGCATCGTTAATTATGTGTCCACCAAACGGATCGGCTAACCAGCCACCTTGCGTTGCGGGTACCACATCAATATGCCCAGAAAATGCCACCACGGGGCCTGCCCCAAAGGTTATTTTTGCAATTAAGTTTGTCACATTATTAGAACTAAATTGCTCTGTACTAAAGCCTAACTCAGTAAGGTGGTTCGCAAGCCACTCAATGCCACCAGCTGGATTAGGAGTAATCGATTTAAATCGGATCAGAGTTTGTAAGTGACTCACTGTTTTTAACTGTGCAATAGTTAAGTACGGCGCTTGTGCTTTTGTATTGATAGCTTTTGTCATAATAAACACACCTCGTTTTAGCAGTGTATTTATTACAACGACTTTTTATGACCGCATTATGAATTTACTAGCTAACGTGCGCCCTCTTCTATTAATGTTTCTCGTGTAACCTGCACTATGTGCTTATCTTCTTTAGTTAACTTGGTTTTTTTCCAAGAGCCACGCATAAACCATGCAAATGCTATCAATGCGATGGTTATGTTAGTAATTGCAAAAGAATACCAAATGCCTTGATCGCCAAGCTCAGTATGATTAGAAAGAATATAAGCGGCAGGGAACTGCACTACACATTGTGATAATAACGCGATAACCATTGCATTGAGCATATTACCTGAGGCACGAAAAGCAGCAACAATACAAAGTTGCACCCCTATTCCACCCCAACTTAAGCACATTACTTGAATAAACTGCGCCCCATTAGTAATAACGTCATTATCGTCAGGAATAAAAAATGCAACTAATGAATCTGCATATAAATATGCAATGGCGCCAACACATGAGAGCCCTAACAAGCCCCACACACTAGCAAGTTTAGTGATCTGCTCAGCCCGCTTGATATTACCAGCCCCCATATTTTGCCCAACCAAGGTTGATACCGCCATTGATAAGCCCATAGCGGGGATCATTACCATTTGCAAAATATTAGAGCCAACACCATAAGCAGCAATTGTCGTTGTACCAAAGCTGGCAACTAGAAATGACATGATAATCAAACCAAATGCACGTGTCGATAATTCAATAGAGCCTGGCGCTCCCAAGAAAAAAGCGCGCTTAATATAGTGCCAGTCGGGGTAAAAGCTTTTTAGCTGTAATTGAATACCATGGCGACCACGTAAAAATATAATGATGCCCGCAAGCGCAGCTAAGCTCTGTGTAACCAATGTTGCTAGCGCAGCGCCCATCACACCAAGCCCCTCAAAACGACCATAACCAAATATGAATAACGGATCGAGTATAAAATTAAGTAACACGGTTGTGCTGACTATAATTAACGGCACCTTAGTTTGCCCAATCCCCCGCATTAGCGATTGAAACATGGCATAAATAAACACAAAAATAACGCCAATAAAAGATACATGCATAAACTTAAGCGCATCACTATATACGGCCGCTTCAACCCCCAGTAAGGTTAAAAAATAAGGTGATAATGCATAGCCTAGTAACCCAAGTAATAGTGCAACTAATGTCACCATTAACACCGTTTGCGCGGCAACATGGTTAACCTTATCTTGTTGTCCTGCCCCCATGTATTGGGCTGATAAAATCGCCCCAGCCATAGCAAATCCTGAACCTATCGCAATAACTAAAAATGTGACAGGCATACTAATCGATACAGCAGCCACTTGCGCAGCCCCTAACCGGCCAACCCAAAAAGCATCTGTAAGCTGATAAGCAGACTGCAAAATATTAATGAGGATAATAGGAATGCCTAATTTTAATAGCGCTTTGGCAATAGAGCCTTGAAGAAATAGTTGACCAGAGGGAGTCATGAGGCCGCTTACTTTTATTAAACCGTGAACATAGCCTTAGTTTAACAAAACTAGCTGATTATATTCTGAATACTTCGTTTACGGCCGGTATTTAAGTGATCAGTCAATAATTTTTGAGCACTAAGTAAGTAAAAGTTTAATCTAAATCAATAAATAGAGGCTCTTTACTTATACGCTTTTGAAACTTTGATCTAGAACAGGTTTTTATTTTTAAACTCGAGCGATAATAGCCTCAATCAACAAATAGTCACACAGTAGTTCACGGAGAACAACATGAAAACTAAACTAAGCATTGCAATACTTACTTCTTTACTAGCTCTTTCTCCTGCAGCACACGCTAACTTTAGCGTTAATGTTGGCGCAATTAATGTTAACCCTGATAACGATGGCTCAAAGATTAACGAAGCACCTACTCTTGGTTTAAAAGGTGATTCAAATACTCAGTTAGGTATTACTGTAGATTATGCATTTAACGACCAATGGGTGTTAGAGCTTATTGCAGCAACGCCATTCTCTCATGATGTAGAAGGTACAGGTGGTTTGGCTGGTAATAAAATTGCCGACATTAAACACTTACCACCATCACTGGTTGCACAATACCACTTTTTAGACAGCAGCTACGCACTTCGTCCATTTGTTGGTGTAGGTATTAACTATACGACGTTCTTTGACGAGCAGCCTTCTGCAGCACTTAAAGCAACTTTAAATACTGACGACGTGGAAGTAAAACTAGATGATTCATTTGGTTTTGTTGCTCAAGTAGGTGCTAACTACAAGATTGATGAGAAATGGGGCCTACACGCTATGGTATCTATCATGGATATAGATACTGATGCGACTGTATATGCTAATGGCGCAAAAGCATTAACTTCAACCGTGTCACTTGACCCTGTTGTAGCTATGTTTGGTCTTAAATACTCGTTTTAATAACGATTATGTGTGTGTTAAAAAGGCCGTAAGGCCTTTTTTTTTGCGTGTAATTAACGAGGTAAGTTATTTACTTTTTTTTGCTCAAGCATTTCTTTCCAATGAATTATTTCTGCCGGTAAAATAGGTGCTACGCCTTCAAAACCAGCAACCTCCAGCATATGCTCAACGCTTACCACCCCTTTTTTACTTTTAAATACGCCACGTACATAGGCAATTGCATGTAAGCCACGCTCTGAATGAAATTTTTGTTCAATATAAAAGTATTTATGATCCCAGCCGACTAAACGGGTACTAATGGTAAAGCGCTGCATAGGCTTAATATCACGGATATAAGTAATGGCGGTTGCATTAACAATAGGAAACCAACGACGCTTCATTATTTGCTTTAGTAAACCAACTCGCTCGGTCATCCATGTGCGCGATAAATCCATCATTGCTAAATAGCGTGAATTAGTTAAGTGCAAATTAATATCACAGTCACTTGGCAGTGCTTTGTAGTCTATATCAACCGTGTCTAACAATGATTGATAATCACGATTACGTTTAATTTTGAAAAATAATAGCAGCAGTCTAAAATATAAGTTCACAGCAGAGGTCTTACCAGTTTGTTTTTTGTGAGTGTATCATAGCAATTAATCCCCTAGGGTATTTTTACACCAAGGGGACAATCACTAAGAAAGGTTGTTTTAATATCTATCTTTAAACTTTAACCGTTTTACGATTAATACCGTAATCACGTAGTTTATTAGCTACCGCTGTATGACTCAGCCCTAAGCGCTTAGCTAACTGACGTGAACTTGGATAAGCTGGATAAAGCTTACGCAATAAGGTAGCTTCAAAACGCTTAACCGCTTGATCAAGCGAGCCCTCAAAATCAGACTCTAAATAGCCTAAATCATGGGTAAAGGTCGGCAGTTGTAAATGCTCAACTCGTAGTTCACTGTCTTCTAACAACGATACCGCACGGTAAATAGCATTTTCTAATTGGCGCACATTACCTGGCCATGGGTAATCTTGTAAAAACGTTAAACATTCTTCAGATAGCTCAGGCACAGTATGGCCATTTTGCTGCGCATATTTTTGAATAAAGTGTTCAGCAAGTGGGCCAACATCGGCTTTACGATCTCTCAGTGGTGCAATTTCTAACGTTAGTACATTAATGCGATAGTATAAGTCTTCTCTAAATACGCCTTCTTGCACCATTGCAGGTAAATCTTTTTGGGTAGCAGCAACTATGCGAACATTTACTTTAACTTCGTTTTCGTCGCCTACTTTTCGAAACGTACCGTCTTGTAAAAAGCGCAGTAATTTAGTTTGGAGCTGAGTCGACATTTCACCCACTTCATCTAAAAATACTGTTCCACCATCCGCTTGTTCAAGTACACCGCGTTTAGGCGCTGCATTTTCTTCATATCCGGCGTAACCAAAAAGCTCTGACTCGGCAACATCATCTGGTAACGAGGCACACGATAAAGCGATAAACGGCTTTACTGAGCGGTTAGATGCATAGTGACAAGCTCGCGCTAATAACTCTTTACCTGTGCCGGTTTCACCGGTGATAAGAATAGGGGCTTCAAGTTGCGCCATTTTACGCGCTTCGCGTACAACACGACGCATCGCCGTACTAAAATTGTGAATTGTCGCAAAGCTTTCTTGGCCATAGCGTCTAAATGCACTCACTTGCTGACCTAGGCGGCTTTGCGATTTTATATTAATTACCGCACCCGCTAACACATCCCCCTCACTGCCTTGTGGTACAGCAATAGGTAAAATATCGGCAATAAAGTCTTCACCTGCCACTTCTACACGGGTAGTTTGCCCAAGTACTTCTTTGCCTTCTAACCAACGGGTAAAATTAAAACCTTTAAGTAAATTATTGATATTGGCGCCAATGACTTCTTTTTCTGTTAGCTGTAAGTCTTTACACGCCGCGTCGTTACACAAACGCACCCAGCCTTTAGCATCAATAGATATAACACCATCTGGCAGTGCTCTTAATAAGGTGTTTAATTCATTGTGCTCACGTTCAGAAGGTAAAAACGCGGTGGTACGTACATCATGAACACCATCAATCAATCGAATTGAAGGCATAATTTTTTGAAATTGTTCAAATTCAATTTCAGGAAAGCTCACATACATACGACAATTAACTGAGTCGACTTCAATTCCTTTCAAGTCAACATTGTAGCTAACTAAAATATTAAGAATCTCTTGAGCAATACCAACTCGGTCTGCACAGTGAATATCTAAACGCATACACCCTCAGGTAAGGAAAAAACTAATTGGCGTGAATAATACGCTAACTATGATTATCAGCATAGTTTATTGTAAAGAAATTTGGACGAAAAATGTTTTTTTACTCCCTAGAGCGCTTTTTTAAACACTTAAAATATTTATCTTAGCTGTTTACTAAAACTCGGGGTTATTACTTGTAAATATAGCCAAGCTAACTTTGTATAAATTATATTCTGCAATGAGCTAATCATTGCTGTGCAAACGCTAATATTTATTCATGTTTAATCTAAACCGTGATTATTAAAATAAAGTACTAAAGGTTAACTGTTGTTGAATAACTTGGTACCTGTAACCCCTGGTAAATAAAGCGGTTTTATATGTTTTCTATAGAGCTTAAAACCAATTAAAAGCTAGCTTTGCAAAGACAATATTACTTGTGTTGTTAAATATCTTTTTTGATAAGCTTAAGTGTTTATCGCAACAACTAGGGTTTTAGCGCCTAGTATTTAACAATTACATAACGGATGTGTGATAGCGCGCTCAACGCTTCCCCTCGTACAAAGGTCTATGTATACTTAGGCGCAATTGTAACTAGGATAAGGGTGTGACTCTTACCTAAACGTATAGCTGCGTTTAGCAAACCATTACCTTAGCTGCATAAAAAACACTGATGATCGAGCATTTATTATACTTTTAAAAAGTACCAATTTAGCTAAATAAAAAACCACAAGGTCATCAAAACAATAATGAATTAGGAAGTAAATATGAGTTCAAATTCTGACAGTGGCTGGTTTGGTCACCCTAAAGGACTTTCGACCCTATTTTTCACAGAAATGTGGGAGCGAATGAGTTATTACGGTATGCGAGCTATGCTCGTATTATTTATGACAGCAAGTTTACAACAAGAAGGCTTAGGATTTACCGTTGCTTCTGCTGCTGCAATTTATGGCTTATACACAGGTTCAGTGTACTTTTTAGGTTTACCTGGTGGCTGGTTAGCAGATAGATTATTTGGTGGTCAAAAAGCAGTATGGTACGGCGGTATCATCATCATGTGTGGCCACATTATTTTAGCCGTTCCGCATGAATATTCTTTTTTCATTGGTTTAATCTTTGTCGCAACGGGTACTGGTTTACTTAAACCTAATATCAGTGCCATGGTTGGTCAGCTTTATACTGACGAAGATGAACGCCGTGACGGTGGTTACGCTATTTACTACATGGGTATTAACTTAGGTTCTTTAATTGGTTACTACGTTTGTGGTTACTTTATGGAAAACGTAGGCTGGCACTGGGCATTTGGTGCTGCTGCTGTAGGTATGGCTATTGGTTTAGTGCAGTACAAACGTACACTTAATAACTTACCAGAACATAGCTCGTTACCTGCGAATCCATTAAGCCCTAAAGGTGCTTCACGCGCATGGGGCGGTATTGCTGCGTTTGTAATTGTTGTTGCCGGCGTGACTGCTGCTGCGATGACAGGCGCTATAGTTATTAACCCGACTATTGTTGCAGGTTACACAGCAGTTGTATTTACTGTTATCTTTTTCATCTACTTTGGCCTTGTTTATTTTAAAGGCAAACTAACCGACGCTGAAAAGCAAAGAATGTGGGCGCTGTTTTTAGTTTGTGTTGCTTCTGCGTGTTTTTGGTCTGGCTTTGAACAAGCGGGCTCTTCATTAAACCTATTTGCTCGTGACTACACAGACCGTCTTATTGGCACATTTGAAATTCCAACGACTTGGTTCCAATCTCTAAATTCGTTATTCATTATTGCCCTATCACCATTCTTTGCCGCTCTTTGGATTAATTTATCTAAGAAAATGGTATCGCCTACTTATAGCGTAAAATGTGCATTGGGCTTAGTTATTATGGCTTCAGGCTTTTTAGTTATGTTCATGGCAGCCCATTACGCAGCTGAAGGCTTAAAAGTAGCTCCTTACTGGCTGGTTACAACGTATTTCTTACATACAGTGGGTGAACTTTGTTTAAGCCCAGTTGCATTGAGTGCGGTAAGTAAATTATCTCCTCGTCGCTATACGGGTCAAATGATGGGTGTATTTGTACTGACATACTCAATTGGTAACGTAATTTCAGGCTTACTTGCTGGTAACTTTGATCCTAACAATGTTGCAGAAATTCCTAACCTTTACTTACAAATTGCATTATTTAGTATCGGTGTAGGTATCATCTTAGTACTGATGAGCTTCAAAGCTAAGGTATGGGAAAAACAAGGTTTAGAGCAAACCTCACCAGCCCAATAATTTAAATTAATCACAACGCGTAATTATGCGCTTTGACTAATGATATTAAATACCCCCTGCAGCTAACTGCAGGGGGTATTTTTATGGCTAACCTATTTGTTACAGCGTAATACATACTACACAATAAGTGGAGTTAGTGAATCAAACCCTCAGTATCTATCGTTTTGTTAATGTCGTAAGCAGCTAAGCTCAGGTTGAGTGTAAACAATAAAATACAAAAACCACTCTTTTTTTAGTGTATAAGAACTAAGAAAATAGATAAAAAAATAAATGTAAAACAAATTAAATCAGTAACTTAAATTTAAATCCCATACATTATTCGAGCTAACTAATTTTTACTTACCTAGGCTCGTATGTAAATAAATGTCATGCTTTGCTAACCGTCCCGTAAAATTTACACACGCGCTATTTACTAAATCACAACACCCTCTTCCCCAAAGCAGTAATCTAGTTAATCATGCAGGCAATACGATAACTAATAATCGCAGTGCTTAATTGCGGGAGTAATTATAATGAGTGAAGTAAATAATCCTTTAGGTTTGGTTGGTATTGAGTTTACTGAATACGCAACACCCGATGCCGATTACATGGACAAAGTGTTTACCGATTTTGGTTTTTCAAAATTAAAAAAATTCAAAGGTAAAGACATTGTTTATTACAACCAAAACGATATTCATTTTTTACTAAATAATGAACGCGACGGCTTTTCAGCTGAGTTTGCTAAAAACCACGGCCCAGCAATTTGTTCTATGGGCTGGCGTGTAGAGAACGCTCAAGCAGCGTTTGAAGCAGCGGTTGAGCGCGGCGCTAAGCCAGCTACTGATGCAGCTAATAAAGACTTACCGTACCCTGCTATTTACGGCATTGGCGATAGCTTAATTTACTTTATTGAACAATTTGGAGATAAAGGCTCTATCTACGATAATGATTTCGAAGATCTGAGCGAGCCAAACAAAGTAGAGAGTAAAGGCTTCTTACGTATCGACCACCTAACCAACAACGTATATAAAGGTACTATGGAAACATGGGCTAACTTTTACAAAGACGTGTTTGGTTTTACCGAAGTGCGTTACTTTGATATTAAGGGCCAGAAAACAGCCCTGCTTTCATATGCATTAAAATCACCATGTGGCACCTTCTCTATTCCAATCAATGAAGGTAAAGGCAACGACAATAACCAAATTGATGAATACCTAGGTGAATACAATGGCCCAGGTGTGCAGCATTTAGCGTTCTTAACTGACGACTTAGTAAGCTCACTAGATAAGCTTGATAAATCGACTATCGCTACTTTAGATATTATTCCAGAGTACTACGATACTATTTTTGACCGTGTTCCATGGGTTAAAGAAGACAAAGAAAAAATCCGTGAACATCAAATCCTTGTTGATAGCCAAAGCGAAGATTGCTATTTACTGCAAATTTTCTCTAAAAACTTATTTGGTCCTATCTTCATTGAAATGATTCAACGAGTTGATGATGGCGGCTTTGGTGAAGGTAACTTCCAAGCGCTATTCGAATCAATCGAGCGAGATCAAGAACGCCGCGGCGTTTTATAAGCAAATAAAGTGACTTTAAAAAGCAGCGTATTTCGCTGCTTTTTGTCGTTTAATCGTAATTGAGAGGTAAAACTATCTCTCTGTGTGTTTAAATCGCGCTTTTCATCACCATATAGCTAAGTAATAGATGAAATTAACGGGTGCTATATTCTTATTTAATAAATTGATATTTATACTGATAAGCGCGACCAACTAAACCAAAGGAAATGTAATGAGTTTAATTAACGAAACCCATGATATAAATTTAACTAGCTGGGTAGCATCAGCAAATGATGCACAATGTGACTTCCCTATTCAAAACCTACCTTTTGCAGAAGTACGTCGCAAAAATAGCAATGAAGCTTTTCGTGGTGCTGTTGCCATTGGCGATCAGGTTATTGATTTAGCAAAAGTAAATGAACTCGGTATTTTTTCAGGTGACGCCCAAACAGCCGTTGCATCTGCAAGTAACCCGACTTTGAACGAGTTTATGGGATTAGGTGAGCAATATTGGTCAGCGCTTCGTTTAGCACTGTCTAAAGCATTACGTGAAGGCTCTGCTCATCAAGAGCAACTAGCACAAGCGCTTATACCACAAACCGAAATTGAATTTGCTCTACCGTGTCGCATTGGCGATTACACTGACTTTTATACATCAATTTATCATGCGACTGCCGTAGGAAGTTTATTCCGTCCCGATAACCCTTTACTACCAAACTACAAATGGGTGCCGATTGGTTATCATGGTCGCTCATCTTCTATTGGCGTGTCTGGGCAGCAGTTTCATCGCCCTAAAGGACAAACTAAAGCGCCAGATGCAGAAGTTCCTTCATTTGGTCCATGTAAGCGCCTTGACTACGAGCTGGAACTAGGTATTTATCTAGGTAAGGGTAATGAGCTTGGCGATGCTATTGCAATTGAAAATGCTGAAAAGCATGTATTCGGCTTTTGTGTTTTCAACGATTGGTCAGCACGTGACTTACAAGCATGGGAATACCAACCACTGGGTCCATTCTTAGCTAAAAACTTCGCATCAACCGTGTCTCCGTGGATTGTAACCACCGAAGCACTTGCACCATACAGAACAAGTTGGACGCGTGATGAAAACGATCCACAGCCACTAGAGTACTTAGAATCAATGGCTAACCGTGATCAAGGCGCATTTGATATTCAAATGGATGTTAAAATTCAAACGCAAAAAATGCGTGATGAAGGCTACAACCCAACTCAAGTGTCTAAGTCTAGCTTTAAGCACTCATACTGGACTGTAGCGCAAATGGTAACTCACCATACCGTAAACGGTTGTAACTTTATGCCAGGCGATATGCTGGGCTCTGGCACGCAATCAGGACCTACTCACGAAGAAGCGGGTTCATTACTTGAGCTTTCTCGTGGTGGCAAAGAAAAAATAACTTTAAGCAACGGCGAACAGCGTAGCTTCTTGGAAGACGGCGACAACGTTATAATGCGTGGCTGGTGTGAAAAAGAAGGCTTTGCACGAATTGGCTTTGGCTCAGTGGAGAGCACCATACTACCAGCAAAATAATACATAAAATCAATAAACTAATAAGAAAGGGTTGCTGAATAAGCCGCCCTTTTTTATTAATTAAGCCGAAGTTACAATTTTTTTCTGGCTTTTTTAGTTCAAATTGCTATCTTAAATCCGTTAATAGCCAGTGTATATGTAACATGCCTGTATTTATAAAATCTTTCTTTCATAAGCATTTTCCAGCTCGTCAGCTGCTTATTCGCCAAAATGGTGAAGTAAAGCATGTTGTTTTGGCGCCTTGGTTACAGGTTTCTGTGCTTGCTATTATTTTCATTGCTATTGCATGGATCAGTATTTCGAGTATCCGTGTTTACATGCAAACACACCAAATTTCTCATATCGAGCAAACTCAGCTTGATAAGCAAGTACAATGGCAACAAAAAGTAAAGCAACAGCAACAACGCTACGCATTGCAACAAGAGCAGTTAGCTGAACTAGAACAAAAACAAGCTTTATTACAAGGTATGATTGAATCACTCCCAGCTTCTATAAGTAAAGATGCAATAAAATTAGAGGGTGAGCTTGAATCTTCTCCTATTAATGAGAACGAAAGCGAATTTCATGAGCCGCTCGAAGAAGATAAAACACAAAATAAACACGCACAAAACGGTTTAACCAGTTTTGAGCAGCGCTACACCATATTAAATCAGCAATACGATACTAATTTCACGTTACTAGCCGCACAAATTAATCAACGGCACGATGCGATTATAGAAATACTTCAAGGCACGGTTCTTGAGAACGCACTGGCGCAACATCTAACATTAAGCACACAAACAACGGCGCAAGGTGGCCCGCTAGATATACTCGATGAAAGTAAAATACCAAGTACTTTTCTTGTCATTGCCGATAAGTTATTGCTGTTAAACCAGCTTGAGAGCTTTTTAACGGCGTTGCCAAACACTCTGCCTCTGCCTGCTGCTAAGTATTACATTTCTAGTAATTTTGGGCTTAGAAAAGACCCAATGAATAAAAGGCGCGCTTTTCATAAAGGTATCGACTTAGCTGGGTGGCATAAAACAGAAATTTTTGCCCCTGCCGATGGCATTGTTCTTCGTGCAGGCCGTAATGGCGGGTATGGTAACTTTATAGAGTTAGAGCATAAAAACGGTGTTGTAACGCGCTTTGGTCACTTAAACAAAATTAATGTTAAAAAAGGTCAAGCGATCACAAAGCACGATGTAATTGGCTTAATGGGCAGTACCGGAAGAAGTACAAGTACTCATTTACACTATGAAGTATTAATAGACGACAAGCATGTCAATCCACTAAAAATAACAAAGGCGCTTTCTCGTGTTTGGTAAAAATAAACAAGTAAAAACAGACTCATCCATTAAGCGAGTGAGTCACACTCCCTCAATCATTTCTAACGATGTGCGTATAACGGGCTCTTTAGTAAGCCAAGGCGAAGTGCAGCTCGACGGACGAATCGACGGTGACATTAAAGCCGAACATTTAGTAATCGGCACCTCAGGTGTTGTTGAAGGCGTTGTTGAGGCGAGCAGTGTTATTGTTAAAGGTAAAATTATAGGTTCTTTAAATGCAAGTGAAGTGAAGATAGAAAATAATGCCCATGTACTTGGCGATATTTTTCACGACACCCTGAGCATAGAAGCAGGTGCTATTATTGAAGGCAGTTTAAAGCAACGCTTTGAAAAAGAAGTCATTGAACATACCAAAGATAAGCCAAAACCGGTTCACGATGTAAAAGCCATTGTTGATAATGAAGACAGTGGGCTTTCGTTTGTAAATAAGCAGCCTGCTGCTAAAAGCTAACTTCATTAGTTTCAAATGGTTTAGCTCACCTATTCAGCTAAACCATTAGTTGCCTCTTTAAAGTCCCTTTGGCGGTCTATATGCTCACTTTTTCTGTGTTATATACATGGTTATGTCTGCGGTAAAAACCAGTTCGTTACGCGTATTGTAAAGCTTTACCGGTACGACTAAATCTTCTTTATCAATCCATTGATGAGGCAAGTCAATCTCAGCGATAGCAGTAACGTCTGTGTCTACCTTAGCCAGGTACTGTACTGTCATTCCCTTAGGGATCCAACGATGGGTTTTATAAGGTACCGTTGCATCAACCATCACCCCCGCACACAGCTCAGCCAAATTACATTGTGCGATAGCGTGAATAGTGCCAATGTGATTGTGTACACGGCGTGTGTTTTTAACCACAGCACTACAGTGCCCTGCTTTTAAATCTAAAATAGTAGGTTTCATAGAGCCAAAGTAAGGCGCTTTAAAACATACGGCTTTACTAAACAGCCAGTTACCAAACGGCAGCTTTTTAAATTTATGCCACGTTTTTATTAATGCAGACTCATTACTCATTATTGTTTTTCCATTGTCTTTGCTTAAAAAGCAAATTAACACATCGGATCAGTTTAAAGAAGTGTGATACTTAAACAAAAATAATCATAATAAAGTTAAAAGTAGGTAACATGTCTGATGCATCGGTCATAAGCCCTTTCTTTTTCATCAGTCGCCACTTAAAATACCGACAAAAGGAGACCTGATGCAAACACAGCCCGCTAAACCAAACTTAATTTTATTACTGATCTTAGCGTTACTCGTCATTTTTTGTCCTATGGGCATTGATATTTATTTGCCTGCCTTTCCTACTATTGCAGAGCAATTTTCAGTGAGCGAAAAACAAGTACAGCAAACGGTGGCTATTTTTATGCTTACTGTTGGTTTGGGGCAATTAATTGCAGGCCCTCTTGCTGATCGTTTTGGACGTAAGCCGGTAGCCTTAACCGGTGTAACTTTATATGGACTGGCGGCATTAGGCGCATACTATGCTCCTAGCTTTTTAATACTGATGTTTGCTCGTGCAATTCAAGGGTTAGGCGCATGCGCCACCTTTGTTGTTGCTTTCGCAATAGTAAGAGATAAGTTTGGTAGTGAACGCAGTGGCCAAATAATTACCTACCTAAACGGGATCGTGTGCTTTATTCCTGCTTTAGCCCCCATTTTAGGTGCTTGGTTAACCGTGCAGTTTGGTTGGCAAATGAACTTTCTATTTTTAACTGGTTTTGCACTATTGGGATTTATTGTCACCTTATTTCTATTTAGAGAAACCAGGCCAGCAGACAGCTATTACCAAGGGCATATCTTAGATTTAAGGCGCTTTATCCCTATTATTTCAACTCCGTTATTTTTATTTAATAGCTTGTTATGTATGGTCACTATGTCAGCTATATTAGTATTTGTAACACTGGCTCCTGGTTGGCTTATTACTGAGTTAGGTGGCAGCGTAGCCGACTTTACATTTTGGTTCTCGCTCAATGCAGTGCTTAGTATTCTTGCTAGCTTTATCATGCCTATTTACATTAAACGCCAACCAAAAAGAGCTCTAAAAGCAGGTCTTGTGTTGTTAGTGAGTGCAGGCTTACTGATGCTAGTATTAAGCCAATATAAAACCCCATTAGCATTAATGATCCCTATGTTTATTGCAGCCTTTGGTTTTGCTTTGACACTTGGCTCTGCTGCTGGGCGTGCTTTGAGTTTATTCCCTAAACAAGCTGGCACCGCCTCAGCTCTTTTGGGAGCGATGCAAATGAGTGGAGCAAGTTTATTGGTATTTATTACTCAATATTTAAATTTATCAACACCCGAGCTTATAGGCACACACTTTTTATTATTAATTCCCTTTTCTTACTTACTGTTTCGTTATACTAAATATGCCTAATAAAATACGTTTGCTGAGCCTGTGAATAGTAATCACCACAGGCAATTAGCACTGTAGTTAAAACTCTTTACCAAGCGGGCAATATGCCCGCTTTTTATTTTTCTATATGCTTGATAACATTAACTACCAACCTCTTTTGAATCAAGTGCAATGATCAATCCTGACTTTTTACTCTCATTTTTACTCGCCAGCTTCTTAATGGCCGTTGCGCCTGGACCATCAAACGCGTTTTTAATGGCGCAAACATTTGCTAATGGACGAAAAGCAGGTATGCAAAGTGCTTTTGGCTTTGCCTTAGGTGGCGTAGTACATACATTTTTTGCGGTTGTCGGCTTAAGCGCTATTTTAAAAGCCTCTGAAACAGCGTATGCCAGCGTACAGTATGCAGGTGCAGCCTATTTATGTTATTTAGGGTTTATGATGCTTAAAGGCACCTTTAAGCCCCCCATTTGCGAGCAAGACGATAAGCCTCATGTTACAACTAGTAAAAACAAAAACGTGATGTTTCAAGCGATGATGACCGAAGTACTCAACCCTAAGGTAGCTTTGTTTTTTATTGCTTTTATCCCACAATTTGTAGACCCTAGCTTGTCATCTGCAACTTTTCAGCTGGCTTTTTTTGGCCTGCTTTATCCAATCTTTGCTTTTCCTATCGACTGCACGTATATTTATTTCGGCGATAAAATAGCCCAGTTTTTTAGAAACCACCCAAATAGCCAGCTCTGGATAGATAGGTTCACAGGCATTGTATTTATTGCATTGGCTATCAATTTATTACTCTAACTAATAAGAATCAGCATGGACCAAAAAATACAATCTCTTCCAGCTAAGAAAAACATAGCCCTTGTTGCACATGATGGAAAAAAAGCCGCGTTAAAATTATGGTGTGAAAAACACACTCCAATGCTAAGTAAACATAAGCTATACGGCACTGGTACAACCGGACATTTAATAGAAAAAACCACCGGTTTGAATGTCGTACAATTACTCAGTGGACCTATGGGGGGTGATCAGCAGCTTGGTGCTAAAATAGCGGAACATGAAATTCATGTATTAATCTTTTTTTGGGATCCTCTGGCATCTCAGCCGCACGACCCCGATGTAAAAGCATTGCTTCGTTTAGCCGCGGTGTGGAACATTCCTGTTGCTTGTAATGAAGTAAGCGCTGATATGTTACTAAGTTCTCCCCTTATGGACAGCGAATTTGAGCGTTCTTTGCCAGATTACGAAAAGTACCTCGCAACCCGACAAATCTCTTTATAACAGCTTATTTATAAAGCATACTCGCCCATTTAGTCAGACCAGCGGTGACACTGCCAAAGTGATCACCGTTAACCATTTTAATGTCGCCTAAGTGGGTTTTTAAAGCCGCTTTGATCAGTGGTGATTGCGCACTACCACCCGTTAAATAAATTACATCTGGGGTAGTGTTTGCATCTGCAATGGCCTGTTTTGCTAATGTCACTATTTGGCTAATACTATCGTCAACGGCTAATGCTAATTCATTAATAGAAATATCTTTATCAAGTGATGAATCTAGAAATGTTAAATCACAATTAAAGTTTTCAGAAGAGCTCAGTGCAATTTTTGCCGCTTCAGCTTGTTGAACTAATTGATGTCCTTGCTTATTTTGCTGTAAATGGATGAGCCGTTTATATAAATCGGGCGCACTCACATCGCGTAGCTGTGCACTCAGTTCACGATAATGCTGAGCACTATAAAACTGACTTTGTAAATTCACATCGTTAATTTTACATGCTTGCCAAAATGCCTGGTTAGGTAATGGTAAACCCGATTTAAAAGTACTGCCTAAGCCAAGTAACGGCATCAAACCATGGTAGCTCAGAGCAATATCTAAATCATTACCGCCTACTCGCTTTCCGCTATGTGCCAAAAAGTCTGCGTCTCGTTGTTGTTTATTCCTAAAACTTGGCCCCATTTGTACAAATGAACAGTCACTTGTACCACCACCAATATCTATTACTAGCACTTTTTGGTCTTGCGTTAAATCACTTTCATAATCGATCCCCGCGGCAAGTGGCTCATATAAAAACTCAACATCTTTAAAGCCGGCTCGGTTTGCTGCGCGTGTTAAAATACCCACGGCTTGTTGGTTTGACTGCTCACCACCAACCGCTTGAAAATTCACTGGGCGACCAATAACAGTTTGGCTCAGCGTATACCCTAACGATAATTCAGCACGTTGTTTTATTTTTAAAATCATTGCTGTGGCAATATCTTCAAAAAAATTAATTTGTCCTTGCTTTAAACCAGTAGCGCCAAAAAATGATTTAGGGGATTTTACAAAATAACCTTCCTCAGGAAATTGCACATATTCACTAATCGCCTCACGGCCGATAAATAGAGTCTCATCGCCGGCTTGTAGATCTAGGTCTGATTTAATTCGCGGGAGTGTATTAAGCAAGGGTTGGCGCGCGGTTTTATAGCCATGCTCATGCTCTGAGCCGTTTAAATGCTGCGCTACAAAATCAACGACTAAAGCACTATGATGTGTGTATAGAGTTGATGGAAGATAATGTTTGCCTTGCTCTAAAGGAATGAGCTGAACACGCTCTTCGTTTAAAACACCCATAGCACAATTAGAACTACCATAATCAAAACCAACAAACATAGATCACCAAACATCACTAAAAAGGCCGCGCAATTTAGCATAATTGCTAAAAAATATATACTGAATTGGCCTACACTCTTTATTTTTCGGGTCTTTCCCGTAAGAAGCTGGCAAAACGCGGCAAGCCATTTTTAGTGTACCCGTGGTACCGATAAGTAATTGTTGAGCCTATAGCTGGCGGATACTTTCGCTCTTTATCACTAAAACCCGTGCCAATAGAAAATATCAGCCCCTGTTTTGTCTGTACTTTCAATGCGCCAAGCATTCCTGTGTATTTACCTTTACCCGGTAAATGTTCAATTACTAACGCTTCGGCATCTAAATATGGCTTGAGTTTTAACAATGCACTAGAGCGACCAGTTGTATGCTTAGCCTCTGCTAAATGAAGCATAACGCCCTCGCCGCCTTGTTTAGTAACCTGATTAAAATAATCACTGAGTTGCTGGTTGTCGCTAAATTGATATTGCTTAACCGCTTTAATATGGGGGCTATTTAGCTTAGTAATGAGTGACAGATAATTTTGATAACGACGGTGAAAAGGCGTACCGGCATCTGGCATATCAAATACCTGATAAGTAATACTTTGCCATTGCAAATCGTTGGGTATTTTTGTTCTGACAATACCACTGAGTACAGAAAATTGACCCCGCTTGGTCCATAACTCACCATCTAGCCAAACGTCTGGCAAAGGAGCGGTAAACCACTTAGGCGGGTTTATGGAGTTGCCTTGACGGGTTACAAACTGCTTTCCCGTCCAGATTGCTCTTACTCCGTCATACTTTTCACTCACCAAATATTGACGAATATCTTCATGCTTAGTTTCATCGTAAACATTAGCAAGTTGCACTGGAGGCAATTGCGCCAATAAGCCCGAACTAATGAGGGTTAAAAAAGTAAACAGCGTTGCTTTAATCATTGCTGCATCCTTGCAAATTTAAATATGGCTTAAACTATAGTTGAGATTGAAGCCAGTGCCAAAATTCTTCAAAGCTTTGCATTTGCTGTGTTGCTTTACTAAAGTCGTGCTCCTGTGTATGTTTATTAGCGATAGCTATCACAGCTAAAGCAGCATTATTCGCTGCGGTTACACCGGTGAAAGTATCTTCAACGGCAATCGCATTTTGTGCAGCAACCTGCATATTTTTAAGTGCTAATAAGTAGGGATCACCGGCAGGCTTTGGATTAATTACATCATCTTTAGTAACAACGGTATCGAATAAATTATAAAACTCTAATCCTTTTAGTATTGGCTCAGCTTCATGCCTTGCGCTGCCTGTTACTAACGCCATTTTTAAACCTTGCTCTTTAACCGCTAACAGAACATTTTCAGCATAAGGCATTAAAGGCGGTAAATTGATTTTAACGTACTCACTAAATAAGCGATATTTTTCATCCGCTAAATAGCGGCTACTTACAGACAAGTTATGAACTTGTTTTATTTCCTTTGCAGCGTCAATAGTGGGACGTCCCGAAAAGCGCCGACAAAAATCATCTTCTTTATAACACACACCAAAAGGCGCAAGTAATTGGCTCCAGCAGTTATAGTGCACACTTTCCGAGTCAACCAAAGTGCCATCCATATCAAATAATACCGCTTCAATTGACATTCTTTTCTCCTGGTTATTTAACCTAAACTTTAGGTAATAAAAAAGGTGCCTAGGCACCTTTTAATAATTTGTGTTACTCAGCCAAACCTGCTGGCGGCTCAGCATAAGCGTCTTCGCCGGTATCTACATCAACTAACTCATAACCTCGGGCTTTGCGCATTACTTTAAGTATCGGCTTTTCGAAGGCGGTTTTTAAGCGCTCAGCATCATCTTTTAACGCATCTAATGTGGTTCCAAATGGTGCTGCACCAGTTTCTGACCAGTTAGTTACTTTACCATTTAGGTTATATTCCACTTCGTGTATTTGATATTGCGCAGCTTCATCTTTGGTTGCTTCACAAAAAATTACACGGTAATTCCAAAATCCAGCCATTACTTTTTCTCTTTAATAAACATATGAGCGCTACTGTAGCAGCTCTACCAAAATAAAAAAGCCTGCACTAGGCAGGCTTTTATCAATAATTACAATTTAACGTTAAACTTTTCGATTAGAAAAAGTTAACTTTAAACTCAGCGCCAATGTAACGCTCTTCATTAACCATGGCTGTATTGTTGTTGAAATCAACACCACCAATCGTCTGCTGCTCGTCAAACATGTTACGCACAAATGCTGATACTTCATATTCGTAATCGCCTTGCGCCCATGCATAGCCAGCACGTAAACCTACTTCTGTCAGTGGCTTACCCTCAAACTCAACTGATTCATATAAGAAAAAGTCAATCTCACTGCGGTACGACACATCAGCGTAAGCAAAGAAATCACCTTCAGCGAGTTCTTTAGTGTAACGAAGTGTGATGTTAGAGATCCACTCTGGTGCATGCGGTAAGCTATTGCCATCTAAAATAGCACGATCTTCAGGACCAAATGCACCTGGTACTTGGAACGTAGGATCAGTAACAGTACACTGTGCACACACTGCAACGGCTAAATCTTTATCTTTAAGCTCAGTTTTGTTGTAGCTTAAGTTGAAGGTTGCATTTAATTCGTCAGTTAACACCCACTCAGAATCAATTTCGAAACCATAGCCGGTTGTTTTATCAGCATTTAATAGACGGTTAAAGTTAGCACCACCACCCACTGCCGTTAGCTGCTGGTCATCCATAGTGTAATAAAATACTGTTGCATTTACACGGCCTTGGCCATCTAACACATCAGATTTAATACCTGTTTCAAACGAGGTAACAGTTTCTGAATCAGCAACGGTTACTTCATCACCAAATAAGATACGACCTTGAAGACTTGGTGCGCGGAAACTGTTAGCAATACGGCCATACCAGTTTACGTCATCGTTGATTTTGTAGTTAGCTGATAAATCCCAGCTTACGTGATCATCGCTAACATTTTTTTCGATATAAGTCGCTGCACCACCAATTGGGCTAAGCGTGCGGTTAGCTGAGAATTCTTTCTCATCATCTGAATAACGAAGACCCGCGGTTACTTTTAAATCATCAGTAATAGTGTAATCAACTGAGCCGAATACAGCCCATGCTTTAGTGTCTTGCTGCTGACTAACAAAACCGTTTAATACGCCATTATTGGCTGTATCATAGCTAAAGTTTTCAATTGTTAATGCTTCGTCGAAGTAAAAAACACCCACTTGGTAATTTACGTCACCAGTAAAGTTGCTTGATAAGCGAAGTTCTTGCGTGTATTGGTCTTGGTCTGGAATACCATCAGCACTTTCTGAAGAGAAAGGAATAAAACCAGGGCCCATTGCAACTGGAACATCATTGATGGAGAACCCACCGTAGCCACCATCGATGTCAGCACGAGAGTAAATTTCTGCACTTTCCCAACCAGAGATTGACGTTACTGTATGGTTAGCTAAGTCCCACTCAAGCTTAAGGCTTGCACCTTGCGATTCCACTTGCTGCGTCGCACGAGATGCGGCATCGTGATACACCACGTCATTTTCAAAACCATCAACTAAATCGTTAGTACCAGGTTTGATAGTGTTAGCACGAAAGGCAATTGGAGAGCCATCTAAATCACGAACATGGTAATTAAATAATCCAGTGAAATCGTCACCTTCATATAAAAACTGAATACGGGCTGCTTGTTCAGTGTAACCACCTAAGGCATCTTTTTGCTCAAAACCTGGTGCACGATTATCAATGTAATCGTCTTTATCTTGCCAAAGTACTGAAACACGTGTTGATAAACGATCTGTTAATGAACCACCAACAGCGCCTTCAAAGTCAACAGCACCACGACTACCGTAAGATACAGAGCCATAGCCTTCAAATTCTTGACTTGGTTTTACGGTATCAAATTTAACTAGACCAGCCGGTGTATTACGACCAAATAATGTACCTTGAGGACCACGAAGCACTTCAACACGTGCTACGTCAAATACAGGGAAACCTTTTAAGATTGCGTTTTCTTGTACAATTTCATCAACCACAAGCGACACTGGTTGCGAAGCATTCAAATCGAAATCAGTGTTACCAAGGCCACGTACATAAAAGCGTGGGAATGAACGGCCAAATGAAGATTCAATAGATAAACTTGGGATTTTCGCATTCATAAAACGAATATCCATACCAGCTGAGCTGTAAGCATCTAAGCTATCGCCTTGCAAGGCTGAAACAGCAACAGGCACTTCTTGAGCGTTTTCTACTCGTTTACGAGCAGTAACTTGAATAACTTCTAGTTGGTTCTTCTTAGCAGTAGTTTCTTGCTCAGCAGCTACGGCTGAAATTGACGTACCTGCTACGGCAGAGAACAACGTTGCATTGATAAGGGTTGCTAACGTAGATCTTTTCATTGCTTTCATGTCGGGGTTAACCTTTTTAGTGCACTCTTGTTCAACGGTTGATGTGTTGCGCAATTAAATAATTACGGATTCAGTCAATTTTTCGCGACTTGCTCTATGCGGCGCGGACCTTATTACCGAGAGTACAAAAACGGCATAAATAAGGCTGACTGAATGCGCAAGATTATATCATGGTGTAATTTATTTACTGCATACTGAACACTAAAAATTAAACTTATTTTTAACACTTAACCGCACTATCCCGACATTTAGTGTACTTTTAGCAACTAAAAAACCAAAAAGCGGACATATGTCCTTACGTTGAATTGTTAAAAAATATAGCGGAATAACGCGACACTTTTTTAAATACTACTTTTTCACTAATGAGCGTTTAAGAACAATTTCACCATCAATATGAAGATCTCGCTGCGGAAATGCAATCACCACATCGTGTTGTTCAAACACTTCATAAATCCTAAAACGAATATCACTGCGGACTTGTCTTAATCGAGTTTCTGATTCAGCGCAGACCCAAAAAATAGCATTAAAAACTAACGAGCTATCTGCAAAATCATCAAACAATACGGTTGATTGAGGCGTTGCCAATATTGCCTCATGCTCATCTAATACTTGCTGAATTAACTTTTTAACTAATAACACATCAGAGCCATAAGCTACGCCTACGCTCACAGATGAGCGCGCATTACCGTCAATAAGCGTCCAGTTGGTAACTGTGTTTTCTAATAACTGGCTATTGGGTATTAGCATATGAACACCGTCGTTCCTGCGAATACGAGTAGAGCGAGTATTAATGGTTTCAACCACCCCTTTTGCAGTGCCAACCTCTAAAAAGTCGCCAATACGGATTGGCCGCTCCCACATTAATATCCAGCCACTAATAAAGTTATTAATAATATTTTGTGCACCGAACCCCACACCGATGGCAATGGCACCCGATACAAAGGCAAATGCGGTTAGTGGAATGTTGAGCACCTCAAGGGAGGTAAAAAGTAAAATCGCAATACTTAAAATGAAATAAAAACGCGTGAATAAATGCACTGCATCTGGGCTCATTTTTCGTGCAAGTAATGACTTTTTAATTAACTTGCCAATCTGAGTCACCACAACCCACATAGTAAACAAAATTAGCGGCACTTGAATTACTTTTGCCACGGTAATGTGAATGTCGTTGTAGCTAAACAATACGAAGGCGAGAATGTGATTAATTTGTTCTAAGTTCATTTATTTTCCATGTATAAGGTCGCACACAAACGATTATTTTTATGCGCTAATAATACCCCAAGTTTAGCATGCGGTTAGCTTAAATACGCAGCAACAAACTTAAAGTTAATTGCATAATTGCTGTATTTTTCTACTTTTTTATTTACATACCGAGTTTTTATCACCTAATTTGCGTTTAAATCCCGCTTTAAATCGATAAACTTTGTTGTATATAAGTCAAAATTTGGTAAGTTAACTGGGTTTTCGACTCGAAAAGCCTATTTCGGCTACTATTTTTTATGGAGTTATTATGCGTAAAACACTGATCGCCACTACGATTGCTAGTGCACTTTTATTATCTGCCTGTTCTTCTGAAAGCACCCAAGAAACAAAACAACAAAGCACAGCACAAGTGCAAGATATCAACGCAAGCAATGTATTATTTAAACCAAGCCCATTGCAATACATGGCTCCTGAGTTTGATAAGTTTGGTACCACTGAATACGAAGCTGCATTTGATGCAGGTATTGCACAACATAATGCAGAAATTATGGCAATTGCTAATAATCCAGAACCAGCTACTTTTGAAAATACCTTGGTAGAAATGGAACTTGCAGGTGAGCTATTAAACCGCGCATCAGCTGCTTTCTACAACTTATCAGGTCTTATTTCTAACGATGAGTACCAGCGCATTGATAAAAAAATGGCGCCTGTGTTCTCAGCACACTCTGATGACATTTATCTAAATGGTGCATTGTTCGAACGTGTACAAACAGTATACGACAACAAAGATAAGTTAAGCGCTGAAGATCAACGTCTTGTTGATTTTTACTACAAACAATTTGTTAAAGCGGGTGCTAAACTAAATGATGCTGAAAAAGCAAAAATGCGTGAAATTAACGCTGAGCTTGCAAAGTTATCAACAGAGTTTTCTCAAAACGTATTAAAATCGTTTAAAGAAGACGTTATTTTAGTAACAGATAAAAGCAAACTAGCTGGTTTATCTGAAGGTGAAATTGCAGGTCTTGCAGCAGCTGCTAAAAAAGCAGGCAAAGACGGCTACATGATCACCTTAGTGAACACCACACAGCAGCCTATTTTATCTAGCCTTGAAAATCGTGAACTGCGTGAGCAAATTTTTAAAGCGTCAACCAACCGTGCAGCTAAAACCAACGGTCCTATTATTATTAAAGAAACTAACCTACGTGCACAAAAAGCAGAACTGTTAGGCTTTAAAGATTGGGCTTCGTATGTAATGACTTCACGCATGGCGCAAACCACTGATAACGTGTACGGTATTTTAGATGACCTCGCGCCAAAAGCAGTTGAAAAAGCGCAAGCAGAAGCAAAAGCGATTCAAAAAGTAATTAACGATTCTGGTGAAAGTTTTGAACTAAAACCATGGGATTGGTCTTTCTATGCAGAAAAAGTGCGTGCTGAAAAATACGACCTAGATCCAGCCTTAGTTAAGCCTTACTTTGAAATGCAGTCGGTTATTCATAACGGTTTATTCTTTGCAATGGAAAAACTTTACGGCATTACATTCAAAGAGCGTAAAGACCTACCGCTTTATCACGAAGACGTCATGGCGTTTGAAGTATTTAATGCTGATGGCAGCGCAATAGGCTTATTTTACATGGACCCATATGCACGTGAAGGTAAGCGTGGCGGTGCATGGATGAGTGCATACGTAAGCCAAAGCGGCTTAAAAGGCACAAAACCTGTTATTTATAATGCGCAAAACATTCCAAAGCCAGCAGCAGGCGAGCCAACACTAATGACGTTTGACGAAGTGTCGACTATGTTCCATGAGTTTGGTCATGCGGCGCACGGTTTATTCTCTGACGTTAAATACCCAAGCCTAGCAGGCACTGCTACAGCGCGTGATTTTGTTGAATTTCCATCACAAGCACACGAAGACTGGATGATTGAGCCAAGTGTATTAGCTAACTACGCTAAGCATTACAAAACAGGCGAGCCAATTCCTCAAGCACTACTTGATAAAGTACTTGAGTCGCAAAAGTTCAACCAAGGTTTTGGTACCACTGAATATTTAGCTGCAGCACTACTAGATATGGAATGGCACTCATTTGGTTCTGATAAAAAAGTAACTGATGTACAACAGTTTGAAAGCGAAGCACTAAAGGCACACGGTATCGATTACTACCCTGTACCACCTCGTTACAAATCAAACTACTTTAGCCATACCTTTGCAGGTGGTTACTCAGCAGGTTACTACGCTTACCTGTGGACTGAAGTATTTGCCGCTGATGCCTTTGCTCATATGGAAAACAACGGTGGCTTAACGCGCGAAAATGGCGATAAGTTCCGTAAAGAGATCCTATCAAAAGGTAACAGCCGTGACTTAATGCAAAGCTACATTGAGTTCAGAGGCCAAAAACCAACGACTGATGCATTGCTTAAGCGCCGTGGTTTAGTTGATTAATTAATATTTTTAATCAACTGATATAAAAGCCCGCTTGCGGGCTTTTATTGTTTATAGAGCAATATATAACAGATAAACTGACACCATTACTTAAGACAAGATGAGTGTTATGGGCTATTTATTTGCAGTTACCCTTCTTTGGGCGTTTTCGTTTAGTTTAATTGGTGTGTATTTAGCAGGCCAAGTTGATGCGTGGTTTAGTGTGCTAATTCGTGTGGCTTTAGCAGCGTTAGTATTTTTGCCTTTTTTAAAGAAAATCCCTACCCCACTTGCGTTTAAACTCATGCTGATAGGCGCACTGCAACTGGGGGTTATGTATGGCTTTTATTACCACTCATTTTTGTTTTTAAGTGTGCCAGAAGTGCTGTTATTTACTGTAATGACCCCGCTTTACATTACGCTTTTAAACGATGCGCTAAATAAACAGTTTAATCCGCAGTTTTTTATCGTCGCGTTTATTGCCGTGTTAGGGGCTATTACCATTCGTTATGAAAACTTAGACAGTAACTTTTTAGTCGGATTACTACTGGTTCAAGGCGCTAATATTAGTTTTGCTATCGGCCAAGTAACCTACAAACGATTAATGCTTAATAAACAACTCGATGATAAAACCGTATTTGGTTGGTTTTTTATTGGCGCACTAATTGTTGCAAGCGCCTGTTACGCCTTATTTGGTGATCTTAACAAATTACCAAGTACCTCAACTCAATGGGGCATACTGATTTATTTAGGCATTGTGGCCTCCGGTTTAGGCTACTTTATGTGGAATAAAGGCGCGACGCTTGTTAATGTTGGCGCGCTGGCGGTGATGAACAACTTGCTTATTCCTGCCGGTATAATTGTTAATGTGCTTATTTGGAATAGAGACGCAGACCTACTTAGATTAACTATTGGCGCGGGAGTGATGCTGTTTGCCTTGGTGGTAAACCAAATAATGGTTAAATCAGCAAATTAATCACTCTGTAGTGAAATTGTCATTAATAATTAGTAAGGTAGCGTCCACTTTTATTTTTAAGGACAAATAATGAAGCGCATACCTTTTCTAACAACTTTTTTATTATTAAGCTCACTCGCTGGCTGTGATGACGATGTAAAAATAGTCGAAAAAGAAGTGGTTGTTACCAACACTGACGTTGAAATTGTTGAAGTACCTACCCCGGTTATTGTTGAAGTGGCACAAGGCACCAATACGCAACTAGGTACTCGCCCCGACTACTTAATTGACGATATGGCTGACAGCGCACTAAAAACACAATTAGAATCGTGTAAAGAAGGCCCTTTTTATCGTACTGATTTTTCAATTGGTCACCGTGGTGCCCCCATGCAATACCCAGAGCACACAAAAGAGTCTTACATAGCGGCTGCTCGTATGGGCGCCGGTATTGTCGAATGCGATGTAACCTTTACAAATGATAAAGAGCTAGTATGCCGCCATTCTCAGTGCGACTTGCACACCACCACTAACATTTTAGCTATTCCAGAACTTGCGGCTAAATGCAGTGAGCCATTTACTCCAGCAAATTCTAACAGTGGCACGCCTGCTTCAGCTAAATGTTGTACCAGCGATATTAGCTTGGCAGAGTTTTTAACCCTTGAGGGTAAAATGGATGGCGCAAACACCACTGCCACCAATGTTAGCGATTACATGAAAGGTACACCAAGTTGGCGCACTGACTTATACGCCACCTCAGGTACACTCATGACCCACAAACAAAGTATTGCACTATTTAAACAGCTCGGAGTAAAAATGACCCCAGAGCTTAAATCACCTCAAGTGAGTATGCCCTTTAACGGTATGACCCAAACGCAATACGCACAAAAAATGCTAGATGAATACACGCAAATGGAGGTACCCGCTTCGCATGTTTTTCCGCAATCATTTAATTTAGCTGACGTACAATATTGGATTAATACTAACCCTGAATTTGCAGCGCAAAGTGTGTATTTAGATGGCCAAGACAGCGATGCAGGGTTTGATCCTAACAACCCCGACACATGGCAACCTAGTATGGCTTCGCTTTTTAATGACGGTGTTAAAATTATTGCTCCACCCATTTGGATGCTATTAACCATAGATAATGAAAGTAATATCGTGCCATCACAGTACGCTATTGATGCTAAAGCCGCAGGGCTTAATATTATTGCATGGAGTCTTGAACGTTCAGGGCCGCTGAATAATGGAGGCGGATACTATTACCAGTCAATTAGTGATGTTATAGATAACGATGGTGACATGATGGCCGTGGTTGATGTGCTTGCAAAAGAGGTTGGTGTAATCGGTATATTTTCTGATTGGCCAGCTACGGTTAGCTATTACGCCAGTTGCAATAAAATGCCTGCAAGTATTTAAACTTTAGGGCGTGTTTATTTTACCGCGCTCAGCTATTATGTTTATTTTGCTGAGCGCTTTTATGATCATTCAACACCATAACGCTGACTTACCAACGCCTACAGGCTTAATGCGAACCACCATTTACCGCCCACAAGCATCGGGGCAATATCCTACCATTATTTTTTATTCTGAAATTTTCCAGCAAACGGCACCTATTGCCCGCAGTGCAGCTATTTTAGCCAGTCATGGTTTTGTGGTACTTGTGCCAGAAGTGTTTCATGAGCTTAACCCTATCGGAACTGTGCTGGCTTATGATGACGAAGGTAAAGATAAAGGTAATAACGATAAATGGGCTAAACCTTTAGAGCATCATGATAGCGACACACAAAGCCTTATCGAGTTTGTAAAACGCCAAAGTTATTGTTCAGGAAACGTGGGAGCTATGGGTGTATGTATTGGTGGACATTTAGCTTACAGAGCCGCTTTAAACCCACTTATAAAAGCCGCGTTTTGTTTATACGCCACCGATATACACAGTAATACACTGCCCGCACAACCCGGTAATAACTCATTTGAACGCATGGCCGACATACTCGGTGAAATTCATTTTATATGGGGTAAACAAGACCCTCATGTTCCACAAGATGGCCGAGACAAAATATACCAGCAAGCTGTTCGCACTGGCATAAATTACCAATGGCAAGAAGTTAACGCGCAACATGCCTTTATGCGTGATGAAGGCGAGCGATACGATGCAGCTCTCGCCATAGCTATGTATCAACAGGCTGTTGCCTTATTTAACCGAGCGCTAGCCCTTACGCATACCTAATGCAGTATGCTGTTTTACAAAGTACGCTTTTAAATAATCAATAAACAAGCGTAACTTTTTAGATCCCGTCGCTCCTGGCGGGAAAACTCCATACAACTCAATGTCTTTGCTTTTGTAGTCGTCCATTATAATTTGCAGTAAACCCGCTTGTACTTTTGGCCATGCATCGTATAGCGGTATACGCCCTATGCCAAGTCCTGCCTCTACAAATGCAGTCCGTGCAGCGGCATTATTGGTACTGAGCGATCCTTGCATGGTAATGTCGACTTTTTTACCATCTTTTTGCAAGGTCAAGATTTTACTCCCTAACTGATAAACCACCCATTGGTGCTGTGCTAATTCATCGGGCGTAGTGGGCTTACCATAATGTGCAAAATAATTTGGCGCGCCACAGATACAGGTACTCATAGTGGTTAATTTCGTTGCCTGTAGGTTTGAATCGCGCAGCGCAACCCCCCTAATAGCAAAATCAAATCCGTGTTTAATAATATCCACCACATCATCGGTTAACTGTAAATCTATATCAATTTTGGGGTATTGGCGCTTAAAGGTATTAATTGCAGGCACTATTAATTGCATCCCCACATTAACCGGGCAACTAATTTTTAATAACCCTTGAGGCTCACTTTTTATATTTTCTATTTGTTGATTGGCAGCATTAGCCTGCTCGGTAATAACGCGGCAGCGCTCATAGTAAGCCATACCAGCTTCAGTTAGCGCCATGGTCCGTGTTGAGCGGTTAAGCAAGGTTACTTCAAGTTGCGTTTCTAGCTTTTTTAAATGATAACTGGCTACCGCCCGTGTTAACCCTAGTTGCTTTGCCGCTGCAGTTAAACTGCCCTGCTCAACTATTTGTGCAAACACCACCATACTTTTTAATTGTTCAAACGAGACTTTCATGGACGCTCCAGTGCGGTTTTAACTTCAACCCCTAATTGTATCAATTATTAAATCAATAAAGTTAAATTTATCATCGTTGTTTAAGGTTGGGTTAGTGCATATAGTAATTGCTAAGCAAAGATTACAATTTTAAATCATCAGAAGGAAAAAATAATGGCTAAGAAAATACTAATGGTACTTACTTCACACGCTGATTTAGGCAATACCGGTGAAAAAACAGGTTTTTGGGTAGAAGAATTCGCCGCCCCTTATTATGCATTTGTAGATGCTGGCGCAGAAATCACTCTAGCTTCACCAAACGGTGGTCAACCACCAATCGACCCAACCAGTACACTAGCCGACTTCCAGACTGATGCAACCAAGCGATACGACAACGACAGTGCAGCGCAAGCATTAATGGCAAACACAAAAGTACTAAGTGAACTGAATGCTTCAGATTTTGATGCGGTATTTTATCCAGGCGGCCATGGCCCATTATGGGATTTAGTAGATAACACAGATTCAATCTCGCTCATCGAAGATTTTGTAAAATTACAAAAGCCAGTAGCAGCAGTGTGTCATGCGAGCGCCGCATTTTTAAATACAAAAGATGCTGATGGCAATGCATTGGTTGCGGGTAAAAAAGTTACCGGCTTTAGTAACACTGAAGAAGCCGCTGTACAATTAACAGATGTAGTGCCATTTTTAGTCGAAGACGAGCTGATCAAAAAAGGTGGTGACTATCAAAAAACCGACGACTGGGGCGTTCTTGCGCTTGAAGACGGTTTATTGATCACCGGTCAAAACCCTGCAAGCTCTGAGCTAGCAGCTAAAAAATTACTTACCAAGCTTGGTTAATTACAATTAATCAGTATAAAAAGCACAGTTTAATCGCTGTGCTTTTTAATTTGCTTTTCATTACTCACCACTATTCCTATACTGGCCACTCTTAATATAAATAAGGGCACCGTATGCAAAATAAACCATCCACCTTGTCGTTACTTAGCAGCACCCGTTTTGCCATTATAAGCATTGTGACTATTTGTTTTGTGTTGCAACTAATTAATAGCCTGCCAGGCATTAGTTTAAATGGTTTAGGTATTTACCCACGCAGCATTCAAGGGCTGATTGGTATTCTTTGCGCTCCCTTTTTACACGGTAGCTGGTGGCATTTTGCTAGTAATATGCTGCCCTTCATTGTTTTAAGCTGGTTAATTTGCCAATACAGCGTAAAGCGTTTTTATAGTGTATTTATATTCACCGCATTAGTCGGTGGATTACTGGTATGGATGTTTGCTCGTGGCAATATTCATGTCGGCTTAAGTGGCGTTATTTATGGGTTATGGGGCTTTATTTTATGCTATGGCATTGTAAGACGCTCTTTTAAATCTATTTTTATAGCCGTGGTGGTGGCCTTTTTATACAGTGGCTTTATTTGGGGCGTGTTACCACAGCGGTTTCACATCTCGTTTGAAAGCCATCTGTTTGGCGCACTAAGTGGATTCTTTTTAGGGTATAAATTAGCAAAAGCAGATAAATTAAAAGCAACAACGGGCAAAGCAAATACGCACGTTTAAACTATTAGAGGCTATTTATGAGTGATAACAACGACTACACCCCAGCAAAAGTATGGACATGGGACAATGAAAGTGGCGGTAAATTTGCAAACATTAACCGCCCAATTGCAGGTGCAACTCACGATAAAACACTGCCTATTGGCAAACATCTATTTCAGCTTTACTCATTAGCGACCCCCAACGGGCAAAAAATCAGTATTATGTTTGAAGAGCTTTTAGAGCTTGGTATTACTGAGGCTGAGTACGATGCTTATTTAATTAATATTGGTGAAGGCGACCAGTTTGGCTCTGATTTTGTTGATATAAACCCAAACTCAAAAATACCCGCGTTGATGGATCACTCTACAACACCAGCAACCCCTGTATTCGAATCAGGCGCTATTTTACAATACCTTGGCGAAAAGTTTGATGCGCTTATTCCTAATGATTTTCAAGCCAAAACACAATGTCGTAATTGGCTGTTTTGGCAAATGGGATCGGCGCCTTATCTAGGTGGCGGCTTTGGTCACTTTTACAGCTATGCGCCAACCAAAATGCAATACCCAATTGACCGTTTCACCATGGAAACTAAGCGTCAGCTAGATGTACTAAACCGCCATTTAAGTGACAACGAATACATGGCAGGCAGTGAATATTCCATTGCCGACATTGCCATATGGCCTTGGTATGGCTCACTGGTATTAGGCGACTTATACGACGCCGCCGAGTTTTTAGATGTCGGATCTTATACCCATGTGGTCCGTTGGGCTAAGCAAATAGCAGCGCGTCCAGGCGTAAAACGAGGCCGTCGCGTTAACCGTACTTGGGGAGCAGAAGATGAACAACTCGCAGAGCGCCACAGTGCTCGTGATTTTGAATAAAGCTCCAGTTTAGTAAAAATAAAAAAATCAGCGCTTAGCTGATTTTTTTGTGTTTATTAGGGGCTCCTTCATTCTTAGCAGGTAACATGACTTTTTAACCCTAAAAGTAGAAAAGTTAAACATACCATCTTAATATATCTAAATATTTACACTGATAGCGTAGTTATTAATTGTGAAAAAACTAACAAAAGAACAAATCTATAAACGTTTAAACAATGAAGAAGACGCCCGAGCTTGCAAAGCCATCAACGACAATGCCTGTCAGGAAGTACCCGGTAATTTTATTATTTTACTCATTAGCCAGCTGTTTAGTAAGTTTGCTGATGCGCTACTCAACCCCAAAATAACGCTGCCATGGTTAATGCAAAGCTTAAATGTACCAGCGAGTTTTATTACTTGGTTAGTACCAATCAGAGAATCGGGTTCATTGCTGCCCCAACTTGCTATTGCTAACGTTATTCGCAAACTCCCCGTTCGTAAATGGGTATGGGTAATAGGTGCAGTGATGCAAGCAGGATGCATTTTAGCCATGGTTGCGGTGGCGTTTACCCTCAAAGGCGCACAAGCAGGCTACGCCATTATTGGCTTATTAATTTTATTTAGCCTTGCTAGAGGGTTTAACTCTGTCGCTGCAAAAGATGTGCTGGGCAAAGTTATTCCTAAACAGCAACGCGGTAATATTAGCGGGCTTGCTGCAAGTATTGCCGGTTTTGCTACATTAACGTTTGGTCTCATGATGTGGTTTTTTTCACAGCAAAAAGATCAAGATATTGTGATCATCGCTTTACTACTGGGTGCCTTGATGTGGCTGATTGCCGCGTTTTTTTACGCACAAATTAACGAATATAGTGGCGCTACCGAAGGGGCAAATAATGGTCTATTGCATGCGTTTTCAAAGTTAAAAATTTTGTACCAAGATAAGCAATTTGCGCATTTTGTTATTACACGTGCCCTACTGCTTTGTTCAGCATTGAGCGCTCCATTTTATATTATTTTAGCCAGTAAACAGTCGTTTGAATTTTCTTTACTTGCCACCTTTATTGCCGTTTCCGGCTTTGCAAGCTTAGTCTCAGCGCCGATTTGGGGACGCTTAAGCGACTTATCTAGCCAGCGAGTGCTAGTACTCAGTGCCACTTTGGTTACCATTAATGGGCTGGCTGTATTTGTTATTGCAACTTGGTATAACGAGTTGCTACTAAATTGGTGGGCTATGCCTATTTTGTACTTTTTACTCTCAGTTGCGCACCAAGGAGTACGCTTAGGGCGAAAAACGTACCTCGTCGATATGGCAGAGGGTAACAAACGCACCGATTATGTGTCGGTCAGTAATACCGTTATTGGAGTTTTATTACTGATGTTGGGCAGCATAGGCTTATTAGAATCGTTTTTATCAACCGCAGAGCTTATTTTGCTTTACAGCGGATTAGGGTTTCTGGGTGCAATGAGTGCACTGTTTTTACCAAAAACAGAGTAAATAGCGTGCTGTTTAACCTAATGTAATTAAAGCGCTCACCTTTAAAGTTGTGGGCGTTTTAATACAAACTTATCTTTGGTGGTGCTAAAGTAATCACCGCCCATTTTACCTACTGCATCTAAACGTGTCGGATCTATGTAGCCATTTACCAACGTGGCGTCATCTATAAAAATTCCCACTACATCTAAGAGCATCATTTTGCCACCGCTTGGTTCATCTGAAATAGTGATCACTTCTCGAAGCTTACATTCATAGCGTACTTTTGAAGCTGCAACACTCGGCGGATTAACTAACTGGCTTGGGACTCTATCTATGCTGGCCTCATCAAACTCACTGACATTATTAGGGTAATTAGCGCAGCTTTGGTTCATTTGCTCTACTAAGGCATGACTAACAATATTAACCACACATTCTTTGGTGGCTAGTAAATTTGTCAGTGTATCTTTATTGGCTTTGTCGCTGTGGTTAACTTGAGTAACACTTAACACTGCAGGCTGACAACTTGCTACGGTAAAAAAAGAGTAAGGTGCAATATTGGTTACCCCCTCACTACTTAGCGTGCTTATCCATGCAATCGGTCGTGGACTAATACCGCCAACTAAATAGCTATAAACAGAGCGGTTGCTGTTTTGCATTAAATCTAAAAACATTATTTCTCACTTTTAAGTTAAAAACTAAACCCTAGTACTAGACAATACGTACTTGTGGATTGGATCTTCATTAATACTACACCGTTAGCAAATAGTTTAATTTCATGCGCCAAAAAATAAACATTGTCTGGTTTAAACGCGATTTACGCTTAAGCGATCATCAACCGCTTAAACATGCGTTTAGCAATGGGCTTCCAACATTATTGCTGTACAACTTTGAGCCGCTGTTACTCGAAGATGCTCATTATAACGAGCGACATTGGCGCTTTGTGTATCAGTCGCTATGTGATTTAAACCAACAACTTGATCGCTTTAATAGCTGCGTGTACATATTTAAACAAAATATGCAGTCGTTGCTTGAAGAGCTACACACCCAGTTTGAAATAATTAATCTCTTTAGTCACCAAGAAATCGGCTTAAATAATACATTTGAGCGCGATAAAGCGATTAAAGCATGGTGCCAACATAATCAGATTAACTGGTTAGAGTCACCAACGGGGGCTGTCATTCGGGGTAAAAAAAATCGCAATAATTGGAATGAATGCTGGCAACAAACAATGCAAGCGCCAATTGCCATCCCAGATTGGAAACACATTAAAACAGTGACACTCACACACTACCAATCGCCAGAATTACCAGACAATTACACGACTGACGATGACAACTTTCAATATGGAGGGCCGCGACTTGCACGCGATGTTATGCAGAGTTTTTTTGCCGAGCGCGGTAAAGGCTATCAAAAAGGGATCTCTAGCCCGAGCTTGAGCCGCACGCATTGCTCTAGGCTTTCGCCCTATTTAGCTTGGGGCAATATTAGTCTTAGGCAGGTGTATCAAATGGCGATAGACGCATACCATTCAACCCATCCCGATAAAAAAGGCTGGAAGCGTCCGCTTGCAGCGTTTATCTCTCGCCTGCATTGGCATTGCCATTTTATGCAAAAGTTTGAAAGCGAATGCAGCATGGAATTTAAAGCCTTAAATCCGGGTTACCATGCATTTCCGTATCGTGATGACGCTAAGGTTACTAGCGATATTGAACGCTGGGCACAGGGGCAAACCGGTATTCCTATTATTGATGCCTGCATGCGCTGTTTAAAAGCCACCGGTTATATTAACTTTAGAATGCGCGCTATGCTGGTGAGCTTTGTAACCCATCATTTAAACATCAGCTGGCAACAGGCAAGTTTTCCGCTGGCTAATTACTTTTTAGACTTTGAGCCAGGTATTCATTATCCACAAATTCAAATGCAGGCATCGGTTACTGGCATTAATACCATTCGCCATTACAACCCTATTAAGCAATCTGAAGATCAAGACCCAACCGGCGCATTTATAAAAAAATGGTGCCCCGAACTTGAAAAGCTCCCCATTGAATATTTACATCAACCCTGGCAGCAAACGCCTATGGAAGCGCTATTTAACGACTTTAAACTTGGTGAAGATTACCCAGAGCCGATGCTTGATTTAACTCGAGCATCTAAAGAGGCACGCGAGCGATTGTGGCAATACCGAGAGCGTAGCGATGTTAAACGTGCTATTCATGCCATACTAAAAAAACATGTAGCCATCACTCCCTCGGTACGTAAATCCAAAAAGCAGTCAGGCAAATAACTATGGCACATAAAAAACTAACCCTACCTGAAAAAATATGCCCTGTGTGTAATAAACCGTTTGCGTGGCGTAAAAAATGGCAACGAGACTGGGATAACGTTATTTATTGTTCTGAGCGATGTAAACGTAGCAAATAGAGATTGGCGTTTATCTTGCAGCCTCCATGTTACTACGTACATTTTTAAGCAATTATCGGATTATTTTACATACAACTGATATCAATGCTGAAAAATTTACATTAGGGTCTGTTGACCTTTGCGGATTAATATTTGTTCTAACTAGGGGCGGTTTAATCGCAGCGCGAGGTTTGTAACCTAGTGGGCTAAGTAAAAACCGAGCAACAAAGAGTTAATTGCCCCTAGGCAGAACCTTCGGGCAGCTTCTGTTTGGCATTGATGCAGCGTTATCGCCTATTTATGGGGAATAACCACACCACATAGGCTCTGCCTTGCCTAAATACCAAACAGACTGCTGCAAATTTAACCTTGAAAGGTAAACAGACCCAAATCGCAACAAGGAGAACATGATGACAATTAAAAAAACGGCAAGCTCAAATTGGTCTGGCGATATTAAAAGTGGTAAAGGCACTATATCAACTCAAAGTGGTGCTCTCGATAACCAGCCGTATGGGTTTAATACTCGCTTTGAAGATAAGCCCGGCTCTAACCCAGAGGAGCTAGTTGGTGCAGCCCACAGTGCTTGCTTTAGCATGGCGTTATCATTGGCGTTAGGCGGAGCAGGTTTTACTGCTGACGATATAAGCACCAAAGCAACAGTAAGCTTAGATGAAGTAGACGATGGCTTTGCGGTGAGTGAAATTGAATTGGTAGTTAATGCAAAAATTACTGATATTTCCAATGAGCAATTTCAAGCCCTGTGTGAAGACACCAAAAAAGGCTGCCCCATTTCAAAACTACTCAATACCAGCATAAAGCTAACGGCAACACTTAACTAATTTTGTAAACCAGTTATACTTTTGCGTAGCAGTAAGATTATGTTTTAGCATAACCTTACTGCTAATTTTTCATGAATTAAATAAAAACTTTATTATGAGTTATATTAATGTTTACTAATATAATTATGTAAAATCTCAATACTTTGTTAGGATTATAAGAAACTTAACCACCTTTAAGTGTGGGTTAAATACAAAGGTGGATGCATGAACGAAAAATCACAAAGTTGCGAAAAAGTATCTTGTAGCAACTGCGCTGATTCTAGCGAACTAGATTTTGACTTTACTATGGCATTTCAGCCTATTGTAAATTGTCAGAGCAACACTACTTATGGCTATGAAGCATTGGTTCGTGGTTTAAATAATGAGTCGGCTTTCTCTATTATTTCCCAAGTAAACGACGACAATCGCTATACCTTTGACCAACTATGTAGAATTAAAGCCATTGCACTTGCCTCTAAGCTAGGCATAAACACCATGCTAAGCATTAACTTTTTACCCAACGCTATTTATAAGCCTGAGCGCTGTATTCGTACAACCCTAGAAGCGGCTAAAAAGTACAACTTCCCTACAACTAATATTATGTTTGAATTTACTGAAGTTGAAAAAATAGAAGACAGCAGCCACGTTGAGCGGGTTGTAAGCTACTACCAAGAATTAGGCTTTAAAACAGCTACCGATGATTTTGGCTCAGGCTACTCTGGATTAAACTTACTAGCTGACTTTCAAACAGATATTATTAAACTCGATATGGCACTTATACGCGATATCGACAAAGACACAAAACGCCAAACTATTGTGCGTAACTGCTTAAATATGTTCAAAGAGCTAAACGTAATGGCACTGGCTGAGGGCATTGAAACAGTTGAAGAATATCACTGGCTAAAAAGTGTCGGCATTGAATTAATGCAAGGCTACTTGTTTGCCAAACCAGGCTTTGAGTGCTTACCAGACGTTAATTTTCAATAACATTTAGTTGTTATAAAAAAACCGCCATCAAGGCGGTTTTTTAGTTTTTGCTATTGGTTAATTACATATTACCCAGTTCTATCATCATTGCGGTGTACATACGTAAATTAAGTGCTAGTTGCTCAAGAGTAATAAATTCATGCTCTGAGTGACCTGTATAGCGTTTACCCGGCATTGATGGGCCAAACGATACGGCATTATCAAATAATTTAGCGTTAGTACCACCTCCAATAGAGACAAAATCTGCGCCTTGATCACCAGTAAAATGTTTAAAAATATCAAGTAACTTTTGTGCATGAGGTGCGTCATCAAGCAGCATAGGTGTGCCAATGGTAGTTTTAACATTGGCTAATGTTACTTTATTATCAGCTTGCCATTGGGTAAGCGCACTATTAATTTGCTGCTCTAGTAAGTCAGCCTCTTTACCCATAGGACGACGAGCATTAACCGCTAACGTTAGGTTATTACCGTCTCGTTCAATAACTGTGGGCGCTACCGTCATTGGCCCCATAAAGTCATGCTTATACGCAATATCACCAAATTGTTTGCCGTAAATATCTAGGCCAATTAGCTGATTTACAAATTTAATGAGCTGACCGTCGCTGTTGTTTTCAATCTCAACGGCTTTAAATAGTTCAGCCAAATAAGCAATGGCGTTAACACCTGACTCTGGCTCAGATGAGTGAGCCGACATGCCTTTAACACTAATTAAAGTCCCATCTATTTGATCATCAAAGGTAAACTCTACTCTCTTAAGTGCCTTAGCTGTTTGTTTTATTTGAGCTACTAATTCAGTACTCGCATTATGCAAAGTTAAGCTGGCATCTTCAGGGATTTGGCTAGCAAAGGCACCACCCGTTACATTGCTTACATACACATCGGTTTGTGGTGATGTTGCATCAAATGTTGGCGCAATTAAGCTCCAGCCTTTTTCAGCAACCACCACGGGATATGAGGCGTCAATTGTGACTGCATACTTTGGTTGCTCATAGGTTTTCATAAATTCGGTTAAAGGCCCCCAATCAGATTCCTCGGCCAAATAAACCATCAGCTCAATGCGGTTATCAAGGGTTATGCCTTTATCTTTTATGGCTTTCATCGCATATAAAGCGGTAGCTATAGCGCCTTTATCGTCTTCGGTACCTCGGCCAACTAATTTACCCGGCTCTGAGGTATCAATAATAAATGGGCTTTGTTTCCATTTACTGGCGTTTGCTGGTTGTACATCGCCGTGAGTCACTATGGTTACTTTTTCTTTTTGCTCACCCATGCCTATGAGTACGGTATAGCCTAAATCTTGGTAGTCAAAGCCCAGTTCAGCGGCTTTCATTTTTAATAATGCTTTAAAGCCTATAAAGTCGGGGTTTTGTGGTGCGCTGATCTCACTTTTATTAACCGTAGGAAACGATACTAAATTAGTAAGCGTATGCACCTGTGCATTTTGATAGTTATTAACTGCGTAATCGGCCACGCTTTCACTGTGTTTATTTAATTGTGCATGAGCGCTAAATGCACATAAGGCAATACTTGCTAAAGCTAGCTTGTTCAAAACAGATTCCATTTAATTAACAACAAAGAGCTCTAATTATAACCTCCTTGTAAAGTAACAAACAGCGCTTTGCGGCAGACCCACAAGCAAAGCTTATAATTTATCTAACAGCTTTGAACAAGATGCCTGTATAATGCGCAGCTCAAAATTACGGGGTTAATCATGAATCGCAGAAAAAAAATCGTTACTAAGTTTCAAAAGAAAGATAAGCGCGCTAATGCCAAGCTGCATAAAAGCAACAAACCGACTTATGTTTCAAAAGCAGAGCGCGCAAAGCTTGCTGAGCAAGATGCCGAACAAGCAATTGAGCACGGTGCTACCGAGGTAGTGCAAACAAGCGCTTAATCGTTATTGCGATAGGGTGAGAGGCTTAAATTGAGTGTTAAAAAGCTTAAAGTGAGCCAAATAACGAACCGCCACATAGCAAACTACCCCACTTGCCACAATCAATTCAAACGTTGCTAAATACTGTATTTGCTTAACAAACTGCAAATCAATTCCCACTGTATGCATCCATGCGGCGAGTTTAAATAACGCGGTAGCACCAATAACCATAGGGAAAGTAAAGGCAGCGTAACCTGGGCAAAATGGACGGCGCAGTAATTTAAAAAATGCGACGTAAATTATAAAGGTCATCAGTACCGCAATTCCAAATAACAAGCCAATAATAACCGGTGACGGCTCGCTGATAACTGTAAAGTAACCAGCTAACGATAAACTTGCTGGCGCCGCTAAAATAGCCAATGTAGGTTGTGCAGCATCAGGAATGTGCGCAGCAAAAATGATCCGGTAAATCATCATAGGCAACATAACTGCATACATCAGCATGCCAAAATAAAGCGCCCCTTGTGCTAAAAATAGCAGAGCCGGATTCCCTGAAAACGCGACATCGGCAACAATGATCCCAACCGGCGGTACAAACCAGCTTGGCACCATATGCTCAATTTTAAATTCAATCACGCGATGAGCAATAAAGCTTATTAAAAACACCAAATGCAATAAAAATGCACCAACCCAAAGCACATCTCCCGCAAGGGAGTAAAACTGCCCTAAAGAATTAGACACCACTAAAGTAGCCATAGCAAAAGTAGGCACCACACTTCCCACAACCGGATGGGCTAAATCGGCTTTAAGCAGCTGAGGATGTAATAAAAACTTAAGTGTTAACAATAGCAATAATACGCTCGCAATAGCGGCACCGGTATATTGTGCTACGCCATTTAGGTTAGCCATACTCTCCCAAGCCCAACCTAGGCTGGCAATACCTAATGCCAAACCGCCCATTGGTGTTGGTGCACCAGATACTTTTGTTTTTATATGTTTAAACATCTCTATTCCACCCTGTGGTTGTAACTTACAGAGAAGTTTACGCTTGCATTTTGTTAAGTTAAATCTAATTATATAGAACACACGTTCAGGCAAACTAAACATAGCATAATGAATATTTCACTTAAGCAACTTAAAGTATTTGTCGGCATAACCCAGCACAGCACCCTTACAGCAGCGTCTGAATCATTGTTTCTATCTAAAGCGGCGGTGAGTATGGCGCTTAGCGAACTTGAAAAGCAGTTAGGCCATCCATTATTTGATCGTGTAAATAATCGGTTATTATTAAATCAAGAAGGGCAAAAACTACTGCCCCTTGCTGATGAACTATTAAATCGGGCAAACACTATCGACACCTTGTTTTTAGACAACGCCCCTGCCAGCGGAACTTTAAAAATTGGTGCCAGCGACACGATTGGTAATCATGTATTACCTGCTTTACTAAGCAAATTTAGAGCACAGCGACAGCATTATTCACAACAAATACTGATTTCCAATTCGACGCTTATTTGTCAAAAACTTATAGATTACGAGCTCGATATAGCACTTATTGAGGGCCAAGCCCATCAAAGCGATTTAGTCTCTAATGTGTTTAGCCATGACGCCATGTGTATTATTGCCCCAATAAACCACCCATTGGCTGCAAAAAAGCAACTTAGCTTTAACGACTTTAATCGTAGCCAATGGGTATTAAGAGAACCTGGTTCAGGCTCGCGTTCCTTCTTTTTACATAGCCTTGCGCCACAAATTAAAAATTGGACGCAAAGCGTAGAGCTCAATACCACAGAAGCGCTTATAAACTGTGTAGCAAATGGCTTAGGGTTAGGATGTTTATCATCACTTGCTGCGCAATATGCCCTAAAAGATGGCCGTGTTACACAGCTTAATTTAAACCACCCCATGCAAAGGCAGTTTTGGTTAGTGATGCATAAAGACAAGTACAAAAACCCGCTGTTAAAGCAGTTTATAGAATTTTGTCACAAGCAGTAATGTATGTATTTCGAATGCAAAAAAATAAACATTTGATAAGTAAGTTGTTTTAATTGGTTAAATTCGTTTTAATAAAAGTAGAGTAAACGCAGAGCAGTCTATGGGCAGTCTAAAATTGCTAATATAACAAAAACTTACATAATAAAAAGCAGTAACTAACAATACAGATAAAGAGGTTAAATTGCAGCCAAAATCACAAACACTTTTTCATTTTACTAAGAATTTAGAATTCCTAAAAGATATTTTAAAGACTGGCTTTTGGCCAAGGTATTGTTTAGAAGATATGAAATGGTATACCGGTTCTGAATCACAATCAGCATACCCTATAGTATGTTTTTGTGATATTCCCCTATCTAGAGTTGATGAACATGTTAACTTTTATGGCAGATTTGGGATTGGCGTAACAAAGGACTGGGCAAGAAAAAATGGCTTATCTCCAGTATTGTATATCAATGAAAACACAAATCAGCACCTAGCACTTAAAAACCTTTTTGGTCAAAACTTAAAAGGAGCACCCTACTATAAAAACTCTTCGGTTGATATTAATACGATAATGACTCATATAAAACCTACTGAAGGGGTAATGTTCATTAACGAGCAATTCATACAAAAAGAATTTTATCAAGAAAACGAATGGAGATACTCTGTTGTGGGGGATGAAAATATAACTAAAATAAAACCGTTCATTTATGAAAAAGATTATAAAGATAGATATACACTTGAACAGCTTAATGAAAAATCTAAGGTTTCGTACAGTTTAAAAATTTCACCATCCGATATAAAGTATCTTTTTGTTAATTCAGATTCCGATATTCCTGATGTTATTAACTTTATTCAAACTGAGCTTGACCATTATCCTAGCGCAGAGATTAAAATATTAATGTCTAGAGTCATATCATTAGAAACTATAAGTAGAGATATGTAATCTAATACACATCAACCGACTGATTCGATTAATCTGAATAAAATCTTATAGCTTTTACCTGCTTACGCTCTCACTTTAAAACGCGTAACTGATGGCCAAACCAAACACAAAGCGCTCAAAATACATACTGAAAATTTTAGATGGGTGTTTTTTGTTTTATCATTCTGCTAGGATTACCTTTTAATGGAACATTAAATTTGTTAAGGGATATAGCATGGTAAAAATAGATTCAATCAATATCACTCCTCTAGAGCAATCATATCAAGTAGAAGGCAATCTGGAAGCATTTTGGAAAAGTAGACTTGATAAAAAAGATCCAGTAGCCCGTATTGGTTATGCTCTATGGGTATCAGATACGAAGAAACTAAAAAATGAAATAACGAAGGGTGATCCTAAATTTTGGAACTTTAAGGGATTCTCATACTGGGAGTTAATGGCTAGATCCACTGTAGTAAACTTAGCTATCGGTTTAAATAAAGGAGGTTTCAGAGGTAGTATAAAAGAGACAAGGGAGAAAATAAAAGAAGTTGGAAATGAAGTTGCTAGGTTACATATTCTTTTTGTAAAAAGAGATTACAGGAATAAAACTGGTTCCATACCAGGAAAATTAAGCTTAAGACAAATGGCTGATTATCATAAACTAGCATTTAAGCGCTTTAATATACCTGAACATTTTTATGGAGGTACTTGGCTTGAGTCAGTAGCTGATGAAAAAGAGTTTAAGATATATGGCCATTTATATTGCCATGACTGTGATACAAATACAGGTTATCAAGCACAATGAAAAAAGCAGTTTTAGTCCTAACTTTACTCATGACAGGCTGTAATGAGAATAATTCTGAAACAAAATGGCAAGATAGATGCTTTCCTAATGAGTACCTTTCAGATGCAAGTTTTATTAATTCAAATAAGGGTGACAATGCATTTGATAAGGAATTATCAAAGGCTCCGATTTTGTTCTTCTCAGCTAATTATGTTGTTCAACATATAAAAGAGTTTCAGCCCGTTGACTATCAAAATGATAAAAGCTCATTGAATAACTTTATATCGGTTAACCTGCTGCCTCATCGAAAGCTAGAGCGTAATGTTAATGCTAATTTTTTTGATACATTCTCTGATGCTAAAGATCTGTATATTCCTGTTGAACATGAAAAATATAGTTTCACTTTATATACTAAATCAGAAAATGCTTTTTTGTATTGGGGTAGCTGTGAATATAGCGCGGTGAATAAGTATAGCTGCTTTAGAGATATAGAGTTCGAAAATATGAACATTAGCTATTTAGTTAATCAAGATAATATTTCAATCCATAAAAAGATTGATGACTTTATTATTGAGCATTTAAATAAGTGGCAATGTGAATAATAGTTTTAAATATTATTCACATTCGTTTCAAATCGCTTGATTATTCAATACACGCTCTTAGAAAAATAGTAATAAACTGTCTGATTCGATTAACCAAAAATCGAATCAGACGGCTCATACTAACTTACTATCTCATCTTAAAACGCGTAACTCATAGCTAAATTTATAGAGCGCCCCTGCCCTGCCAATTGGTTAAAGCCCTGCGACATATCTTGTTTAAACTCAGCAATACTTACGCCACCAAGTGGTAATTGATAATACTCATCAAGCAGATTGGTAATATCAACACTTACGGTAAGTGCATCCCAACTGGCTTTTGAGCTTAAATTAAGTAAATGGTACTGCTCAGTTTGGTTTTCTAGGCGGTTGCTATCTACGCGAGTTTTACTTTCGACCCACTGCCACGTGAGTGCGTTTTCAAAGCGGCCAACTTGCTGGTTAATGGCAAATTGGCTTTGCAGCGGCTTAATTTGATAAAGCGGCTGATTGGTATCATCGCGCTTACCACGGGTGTTGCTAATATTCGCTTTTAACGACCAGTTACCATAGTGCTTAGACTCGTGCAGTGCTAAAACCGCATCTATCTTTACGCCATAAAGCGTAGCACCTACGTTATTAAACATAAGTACATTACGGGTATTGCCAGCAAGCGCTGTGCGGTTAAAGCTTCTTACTATGTTGGCATCAATATAGTCATTCACGTCGCTCACCCAGGCGTTAGCACTTATACGCCAGCTGTCATCTTTTGCCATGCGGGTGTACGTGCTGCTAAGCGTGTGTGCGGTTTCTGGTTTAAGGTTTATATTACCAATATAGCCGTTGCCATCGCCGTACCATCCAATCATGGTGGTGGCCATATTACCTACGCCCCAGCTGTAGCGTTCGTATAAATTAGGCGCACGATTTTTACGGGCTAAGCCAATTTGTAGTTCGTCGTTATTGCTTAGTTGATAATTAATCAGCACGTTTGCATCAACTAAATTATCTGTTTGTTTTTTACTTTGGTTATTAAACTTTTTAGCCGCCATTGCATCACTTGGCATCGCCATGGCCATTGCATTCATTGCAGCCATGCCTGCATTATATGCTTGCACATCATCAGTGTTGGTCATTACATTTTCAAATCGAATGCCTGCATTTAACCACCAGCGAGTATTTAGTTGGCTTTCATATTCTCCAAGCAAAGCAATACGCTGACGCCGGCCATTATTAATATTTTTATAGTCATTTGGTCCCATCATCATTGAGCCCTCAACTGCAGGCCACCAGTCATCTAATTTCATGTGGTGATACTCTTGCGCGAGTAGTAACTGGCTGTTGTTATCAAGCGCTAGTCGCCATTTTAACTGGGTGCTTATATCCTCAGCATCAGTTTTCATGGGCATTTTTCCGGTTTTTTCTGCGCTAAAAAACCCCATTTCATGCTTTACGTTATGCCAATTTAACTGCGCTTCAAGCTCACTGCTTGTAAAAGCACGCTGATACTGGGCAACAGCGCCATAGCTGGTGTTATCTGTCATATCCATATATTGATTAGCAAAGCCTTGATAGGGTATTTTTTGATGGCTTAGCTTAACCACTAATTGTTGCTTTTCATCTCGCATAGCAGCACTTAAACTATGGTTTTGCGCGCGGTATAGGGTATCGAGCACTAAATCGCCGTTACCATCTTCATAGCTGTTAGCATCGCTAAACGCACCTTGATAATTAAAACTGAGTACATCGCTGGCAATGCGCATACCTGCGCCGATCTTTTTGGCGTTATCAAGGGTGTTGTACTGGGCTGACACATAACCTGAATGCCATGCAAGTTCGCTGTTTTCACTGTACTGAGGTGAAATAGAATTAACAGCAATCACACCTGCAATATTATCGCCTCCCGCGCTTACTGGAGAAACACCTGCAACTACTTTGTAGCTACTAATTTGATTGGCCGAAATATAAGACAGTGGCGGGTTCATTTGGTTAGCACAGGCGGCGGTGATTTGCGCCCCATCAACCAGTACCGCCACTCTATCGCCCATTAAACCATTTAAAACAGGTAAATTGGCCATGCCACCAGCGGCAGAAAAGTCCACTCCTAAATCGGTTAATAACGATTCAGATGAGCCTAATGATAGATGTTTATTTTGTGCTTGGCCGTGCACTTCAATCACTTCAATTGAGGTGTCATCTGCAAAAGCAACTGGCGATAATACGCTACTTATAACAAGCGCTAAAGGGGATAATAAATAAGGGGTTAAAGAATTTTTTTTATCAGTCATTATTGATTTACCACAAAATTTTTGTGGGTAAATTATACGTGCTGTAGCAATCTAAAAAGCGCGACATATTGTCGCACTTTGTTAATTTTTAACCCTGTTCGTCGTCAAAAATATCTTCTATTTTTAACTCAAACAACCTTGCTGCCTTAAAGGCCAGTGGCAAGCTGGGATCAAACTTACCTTTTTCAATCGCATTAATAGTTTGGCGAGAAACATCTAGCAGCTCGGCCAACCTTGCTTGGGTGTAGTTATGCTCGGCTCTTAATACCTTTAATCGGTTTTTCATTCATCACCTGCACAATAGTGTTTGTTAAGTACATACACGCTAATTAAATACACTGCTCCCATTAAAAACATTAAATCGGGTATCTGTGCTTTAAAATCAATTAAGCCACTCAATTGCAAATTAGTGTACGCAAGCCCACCTACCAATATTGCACCTAGGGTAAACCCCATGGCACTGAGATGTATTTTTTGCATCAGCTCATCCATCCCCTGTAAGTAACGTTTGTTAGCCAAAATCATTACAATGCCGGCTATTACATTTACAACTATAAAAAAGCCGCTAATTATCTCGGCGCGATCCCAAATTAATGTCGGGCCAAAGCTACATAACGCTAAGGTGAGTAACCAAATCAAGGTACATTTAACCAAGTAGCTAGTATTTTTAATTTGGCGTTGTTTTAAATTTAATTCTGTTTTCATTGCTTTAATCCTATTTAAAAAGTAATGTTTACTTTACAAATATCATTCATACCATACAAAAAGTCAAGTTTACATTACTAAAAACTAATTAAGCTATACTTTAAATTCAATTTTATCGCCGCTGTTTTTACATAAATTATAGAGTCTCAGACCATTATTTATTAAGAACGAAAAAAAGCCGCTATGCGGCTCTTTTTAAGGTTAATTTATATGATCATTACACGTCAATCGACGCCATATCAATAACAAAACGGTAGCGCACATCTGAGCGTTCCATGTGCTCATAAGCGGTGTTAATTTCATCTATATTGATCATTTCACACTCAGGTAATACATTGTGCTCACCACAAAAATCGAGCATTTGCTGTGTTTCTGCAATGCCACCAATTAAGGATCCTGCCACTCGACGACGACCCATTAACAATGGCACTGTGTTTAGCTCATCAACAGGGCCTACTTGGCCAACAATCACTAACGTGCCATCAATATCAAGTAGCGGTGTATACAGTGATAGGTCGTGCTTTACCGGTATAGTATCAATGATCACATCAAACGCTGATTGCGCATCTTTCATTTCATCATCGTTGTTCGACACTAAATAGTGCTGTGCACCTAGCTCGATAGCATCTTCTTTTTTAGATTCAGTGCGGCCAATAACCGTAACCGTTGCACCCATTGCCACGGCATTTTTAACCGCCATATGGCCAAGCCCTCCAAGGCCGACAACTGCAACACGGCTGCCTTTTTTAACACCCCATTTATGCAGCGGTGAGTAAGTAGTAATGCCAGCACACAATAAAGGCGCAACGCGAGATAGCTCTAAATTTTTAGGTACTGAAAGCACAAATTCTTCACGCACCACTACATGCTTAGAGTAGCCACCTTGAGTCATTTCACCATTTATTCTGTCTTTGCCACTGTAAGTGCCAACCATGCCTTCACGACAAAATTGCTCTTCGTGATTATGACATTGGTCGCAGCTTTGACATGAGTCAACCATACAGCCTACAGCAACGGTATCGCCTTGCTGATATTTAGTAACATCGCTACCAACCGAAATTACTTTACCAACAATTTCGTGCCCTGGTACTAATGGGTAGTTACTGCCACCCCAATCGTTTCGCACTGCGTGTAAGTCTGAATGACAGACACCACAATATAAAATCTCTATTGCTACATCGTTATTTCGTAAATCGCGGCGCTCAAAAGAAAACTCTGTAAGTTCAGAACCTTGGCTTTTTGCTGCATATCCGACTGTTTTCATAATAACTCCATAGTTTATTAAAATTTATAACTCACACAGTATGCATTATCAGCTCTGAACATGAACTGACGTAGCAACTGCAAAAAACCCAGCATAATGCTGGGCTATTTTTATCAATTACTGCACCACAACGGCGTTTAACTCGTCAATCAACGTTTTAATACGCTGGGCATTTTTGCCTAAATCGCTTTTACCAATGCGAGATTTACTGCGTATGTCTACCACACGCTTACTGCCTTTGTCGTTAATACGCACCACAACATCATCTTTAAAGCCAAACCAAGTTGTGGTGTCTGTGGCTTCAACAATGCCATTATTAACATCGCTATTAACCAGTTCCCAACCAAGGTTTTCCATGGCTTTTGTTGTAGCTGCCACTAATTCTTCTAGTTGCGTTTGGTTGTACTCGAGCGATTTTAGTTCTGGGTATGCTTTTCGTTGTTGCGCTGCCGTTTCTTCTCCCGCGTATGCAACAGGATTAGGTGCATCAGCACGCAAAGGCACAACCGCAACAAACTCAGGAGGGTTAATTAAATCGGTAGAAATATCATGAATTGGCGGAACACTTTTTGCTGTATTCATCATGTTAAGCGGCATTGCAATAGCAACTGCTGCAAAAATAACAGTGATCAGTGCACTGGCTAAGCTCACTGTTTTACGCATAAATAGCACTTGAACTAATAATAAGGCTAATGCTGCTCCACCGACATACACACCTAATCTAAAACCGGCAAAAGCAGTGCCTAGTTCAACGATATTAAATTTATAAAGGGGTCCCGGTAGTACCACCATTAAAAAAGCGATAAGCCCAACTAAGCTCACTAAATATTTCATTGCCTACTCCGTTATTGTTATATGGTTATTGTTTTTTAAACAGCTTTATACTGTTAACACTCCAATTTAGATTACTATGACTGATAAGTATCTATAAAGTCATAATTTATTACCCTTTTAAAATAGATAACTTGACTCCTTGGTAAAAATCAACAAACTACGGGGGTAAAATTATCAGGGTATTATTATTTATGAAAACAGAGATTAGTTACCGATTTGAGTCATCACAAGTGGCTAACCGCTTTTTACACGAATTAAAAGATTGGCCAGTCAATGACGTAAAAACACGTCTTTTTAATGGCGGCGACAGCGTTAAAGTAAGCTACGAATATGATGAAAGCGGATTTGATTATACCGTTGCCGAACTTGATGATTTAGCCGAGCAACACGGCGGACAAGAAGTGTCGAGTTAAGATACTAATACCTAAGCTCAATAGCCACAACACACTTTGTAGCCATGCCTATATTGTAAACTTCAAGCTTACAAAGTTATGTAGTAATAGGTATTACACAACGTATTAAAGACCCCTTACCCACTTCACTTTCAACCTCTATAGTGCCATTGTGCTCTTTAAGTACATTGTAAACTATAGCCATTCCCATACCTGTGCCTTGGCCTACGGGTTTAGTGGTAAAGAAAGGATCGAACATTTGTTTAAGTGTATCAGCGTCCATCCCACAGCCGTTATCTGCCACTTCTATGTAAATATTGTTTTTATCGGCAAACAGCTTAACTATTATTTTTCCTTGCTGATCGCGCAAATCGTCGCAGGCGTGTTTGGCATTAATTAATAAGTTTACAAAGACTTGTTTCATCGATGATATATTACACTGTGTTAGGGGTAACTTTTCAATGTGTAACTCTATAGCACATGCTCCCAGCTGGTTTTCGAGTAGCTTTAGCGTGCCATTTAATGATTCTGTAATATCTGCCATTGTTGTTACGTTGTCTTTTAGGCTCGCAAAGTCGACAAGATTACTAACAATATGAGCGATACGCTCTAATCCCTCTTGGGTATCATCAACTAAGTCATCAATATCATCCACAATAAAGCTTAAGTCGTTCTCTCGGTTGAGCTGAACTAAAATAGACTCTAACTGCGTTACTGAAATCGATTTATCTACAAATTGTTGAGCCGCCGTCATTAACGAAACCAACACGGGCTTTATAAATTTTATACTGGCTACATTACTGGTTATGTAAGCAAGCGGGTTATTTATTTCGTGAGCCATGCCAGCAGAGAGTGTCCCTAACGTGGCCATTTTCTCACTTTGCATTAAGGTTATTTGTTGGTTTTTGACCGTTTCGAGCTTTTCTTCCAGCTCTTGATTAGCAATAAACAACGCCCGTGTTTTGTCTTCTAGTAGGGTTTCTAATTGATCTCTAGCTGATTTTTCGCGCAGATACGCTTTTTTATAATTGTAGTCGTCTTCAGCCATGGGGAGTCTCATATTTTATTTCAATTAAACACGAATCAAACCCATCATGCATGCACTGGGCATGATTAAGTTTAGCATCAACCCCATAATGAGCCGCAGCACCAAAAATAAGCCCTTCGGCGCACATACAAAGCTGTCGCTTAGAGTTGTAACGCATTAAAATAAACCCGTCTTCAATAATTTGGGCGTCAATTTCAGGTAAATTAGGCTCATGATAAAGCTTAGCTACTTCAACATGAATTACTTTATCAATACTAATAATGAGATCAGCAAAACTATTAAAGCTGTCTACTATAGCTGGGTGACGTGCCTTTAAGTGAGAAAATAAATACTCTCCAAAGGCCTTTAATACCTCTGGCATAGACATAGAAAGTGCAGTTGCTACATCTTGTGCCAAACCAACTATTTCCTCATCTGGATAACTTTCTGCAGAAATATAAACACGACCTTCAGGTGCATTTTTTTCAAGTAAGTCGTCCCATACAGCCATGCCACATTTTTCAATAACCAGTGCCTCAAGCCCTCTAAAGATAACGCCTTTCATGCATGTTCCCTCTATTATCACTTTTAGATTGTTAGCTGTGTCTTCAATTAGTTACAAACGCTCGCTACCTTACGGCTCATATGTACACTAGCGTAGTAAGTCTTACTCTGTAAAATGTCAGCATTAAAGTAATAGTAGTTTAGTCGCTTGTAAAACGCCCAAAAAAGTTCGTTATTTGCATGGTCAACGTTTAACACTAAGTAAAGTTAAGAAAGCGTGATCACATTCTGCTTTTTACTCTATTAGTGGCAACGCTATTGGCTGGATCGTCTGGCCAAAAATGTTTGGGGTAGCGCCCTTTCATCTCTTTTTGTACCTCGCGGTAACTACTATTCCAAAAATGTGCTAAGTCTTGAGTTAACTGTAGTGAACGCTTGCCTGGAGATAACAACTCCATTAGCAGTGTTAATTTACCGTTAGCTAACATAGGCGTGCTGGTTAAACCATATACTTCTTGCATGCGCACACTAAGCTTGGCAGGTCCATCAAGTTGGTATTCAATTTTTATGTTAGAGCCACTTGGTACTGTTAGCCGCAGTGGGAGTAAAGATTTTAGCTCGCTTTGCTGTTGCCAATTAAAACTGTTTTGTAGTGCCTCAAAATAATTAAACTTTTTAAGTTGCTCAAGGGTTTTAATATCTTCAAGGTATACCCCTAACCAATCACCTGCTGTTTCAATGAGCTGCTGCTGATTAATAACAGGAAACTGTTCTGGTATCAATTTGCTGGCTAGGCACATTCTAATAAGTAGTTGCTCACTTTCTTTTTGCTCGTTAAACAGTGAAAAGCCCTGTTTGGCAAACAAACTAAGCCATGCCTTGGCCCGCTCTGTTTTATCAAGCTTATGTTTACTTGGTTGGCTACTAAGGGTAATTTCCCCAAGTTTTACTTCATCTTGATGAATAAACCGAGCGGCTTTTTCATCAAACTCGCAGCGAGTCAACTCAGTGAATAAATGCGGTAAATACTCTTTAAGTGCTAATGGATTTAGCGCCGTGGCCGCAAAAATACGCCCGCCTTTATGTCCGCCCATACTGGCAATAGCTATATATTCGTCATTATGCCAATAATCAGGGTTTAGTTCAGCCCCTGCACCATTTGCTAATAAGTAGCCATTACCACGTTTTTTAGCAATCCGATCTGGATAGGCAAGCGACACTAATAAGCTTAAATGTTCAGTGTTTAAATCTGTACGACTGTCGGTAAATTTTAAGCGTTTTAACCAATAATTTAATTGCTGCTTAAACACCGGATGTGGTCGTTGTTGTTGACTATGCAGTGCTAGGTTGAGCTCATTGGCAGTGCTAACTCGGCTTTCTAGTAAGGCCACTAAATAAATAGCTAAGCGATAAATCCCACTTAACTGTGGTTCTAACATTTGCGCTTTTAATAACATATGCGCTAAGCGAATATCGGCACCAAAGCCCAACATTTTACTACCCAGCGTGGTGAGCTTACCGTTACTATCTATGGCTTCAAGCATAGATAATAAATTAGTAGCTTGGCTGGATTGTTGCTCACTCGGCGGGTCAAGTAAGGTGAGTTCACTAATACTTGCGCCCCACTGCTTCGCCTCAAGCATCAGTTGGCTAATATCTGAGGTAAGAATATCAGGGTTATCGTGGCTGTTTCGTCTTTCAAAAGTTTGTTTGGAACCTAACCGATACACAACCCCTGGTTCTATTCGTCCTGCACGCCCTGCGCGTTGTACTGCCGATGAACGCGATATACTTTGCGTAGTGAGCTCAGTGACACCGGTTTTTAAATTAAAGCTGGCTGCACGGCGCTTGCCGCTATCAACAACAATTCTAATACCTTCAATGGTTAAACTTGTTTCGGCAACATTGGTCGTTAATACTACTTTTCTCATCCCTTGAGGCGCAGGTAAAATTGCTGCTTGTTGATTGGCTTTATCTTGTTCGCCAAATAATGTGGCAACAATACAATTACTGGGCAAGTCGATCAACGCTTGCTGCACTCGCAGTATTTCACGCTGGCCGGGTAAAAATACCAGCGCACTGCCTGTTTGCTCATTGAGTGCTTGTTTTATTATTGGTGGAATAGCATCAAGCCAGCGGCTTTCATCTTTTATTGGGCAATATATTTCGTCAATGGGGTAACTTCGCCCGTTTGATTGAATTACTGGGCAATTAAAAAACCCAGTGTAGCGTTCGCTATCAAGGGTGGCCGACATCAACATAATGGTTAAATCTTCACGCAGTGCCGCTTGCGATTCTAAAGCAAAAGCCAGTGCGGTATCTGCTGCGATGGAACGCTCATGAAACTCATCAAAAATAAGTAAATCAACATCACTAAGCTCAGGATCATTTTGTAACATGCGCGTAAGCATGCCTTCGGTAACTATTTCAAGGCGAGTTTGTGTGCTGACTTTACTTTCACCTCGCACCCGTAAACCGACACTTTGCCCTAGCGTTTCATTTTGGCAGTGCGCTAAATAGTTAGCAATATTTCTTGCAGCCAAGCGCCGCGGCTCTAACATGACGATGTGCTTATAATGCCCATCGCGCATAAGCTGTAATGGCAACCATGTTGATTTACCAGCACCAGGCGGCGCTTGCAGTAAGGTGATTGGGTTGGCTTTTAAAGCATCAATGAGTGAAGTATATATTTCTTGAACCGGCAGCACGCTATTTACCCTAAATTACTTTGCCGCCATTGTAGCAAAAATTAGCAGTTATTTATGCAGAGTACGACTATGTGCTTGGCTGATCATTTCATCTAACGTTTTAGCCTCTTGCTGCTGCGCTTTATTTTGATCAGCACGATGCCTATTACTCACTATCCCTTCTATGCCTTTGGTGAAGCTCATTTGCTTAAAACAAGCTTGCTGCTGACGTAATTCATCTTGCTGTGAATCATCAATGCGCGCTTGTTGCTGCGTCGATAAGCCAGACAAAATACGCTTCATCCCTGATAAATTTTGTAAGCTCAGCGCCGAGCTCATTTGCTGGTTTTTATCCATACTGTTTATGTGCTGCTGAAGCTGCGATAAGCGTTGCTGCTCTAGGTTACTTCTTTGTTGCAACTGAGTTTGCTCGGCCAGCATTTTATCTAATTTTTGTTGTTGTAATCCTAAAAATTTATTAAGCATTCAGTTTACCCATCACTGCATTTAATTGAGTTATTGACTGTGAAAAATCCACTTGTTCGTTCAACCCTTGGCATAGAAATGATTCGATTTGTGGGTACAAATTTACCGCACTATCGAGTTCCGGATCTTTACCTGCTTGATACGCCCCTAAAGGAATAAGCTCATGCACTTGCATATAGCGGCTATAAAGCTTTTTCAATTTATAACAAAAACTTAGCTGCTCATCACTTACTATATTTGGCATTACTCGGCTAATCGATGAACCAATATTAATCGCCGGATAGTGGCCCTTTTCTGCTAAGGTGCGATCCAATACTATATGGCCATCAAGAATTGCTCGGGCATTATCGGCTATTGGATCTTGTTGATCATCGCCTTCAGCTAATACTGTATAAATGGCGGTCATGCTGCCTTTACTTTTTTCACTATTACCGGAACTCTCAACCAGCTGGGTTAATTTACTAAATACCGATGGCGGGTATCCTTTGGATGCAGGCAGCTCACCTACCGATAAGCCAATTTCTCGCTGTGCTTGCGCATAGCGGGTTAATGAGTCCATCAACAGCAATACATTTGAATTTTTATCTCTAAAATAGGCCGCCAATTTATGGCTAAGCTCGGCCGCTTTAATACGCAATAAGGGAGAATCGTCTGCTGGCGATGCTATTACAATGGCTTTTTTTAAGCCTTCTTTACCAAGGCTTTGCTCAATAAAATCTTTTACCTCCCAACCACGCTCACCGACAAGGCTTACAATAACCACATCGGCAGAGGTAAAGCGGGTCATCATGCCAAGCAACTTACTTTTACCTACACCCGAACCTGCAAATAGCCCTAAACGCTGGCCTTTTCCCACACTAAATAAGCTATTAATGGCGCGAATACCCACATCTAACGGCTCGATAACGCCTTTGCGCTCCAGCGGCGTTAAAGAATAATCGTTACCCAATTTACTGACGCTTTTTGTGCTGTCTTGTTCAAGTGGGCCTAAGTTATCAATCGGCTGCATTTGCGCATCGAGCACACGCCCTAATAACTTTTCAGAAATAGCCACATGAGTGTTTTTTATAACTGGCCTAACGCGTCCACCTGAATATAAATTTTGTATTTTTTTCAGGGGCATTAAATAGGCTTCATCTTGATTAAAGCCTACGACTTCAGCGTCATACCAGTGACCATCAACACTTTCTACTTGGTATTTTTCACCCATAGCAAATTGCCCACCGGTAGCGGTAAGCGTTAAACCATTTACTCGCGTTAAGCGGCCATAACTTTTAACTAATTCAGGCGGGGTTAGCGCTTTCAGCGCAGACTTTAAGCAAGTATGAAGTGGGTTAGTCATGCGGTTGCGCTTTTAAAATTTCAGGTATCACTTCATCCAAAAGGCTTTGTAATCGCTCTGAAAAAGAAAATCGATGTGTTTGTTGCTCTGCCACCAGTTCAACGTCTCCACTGATCAGAGCCTCATCAAAGTAAGTCGGCACCGAAAACTCAGCTAAACGTGCATCATCGAAACAGTGACGATCAGCCCCTGAGAACATAATTTTTGTTACTACATCGCGATTGCTAAGCAAGTTAATGGCTTTTTCAATAAGCTGCGCGCGTATTTCGGGGCGTACTTTTAGCTCGCAGTCAATAACGTGCTCAGCCAAGGTACTTATCATTAAGGCAAGGTCTTGTTTAAACTCATCATTAAAGTTAAGTAGCTCATTATTAGCTTTATCAAATAAAGTGTTAAAACGTTCAATAAGCTGTGTTTTTTGCGCTTCAAGACGTTCAGCAACCCGTAGCTCTATTTGTTGCTCCATTTGCTGCTCTAACTCACTTTGCTTATCGGCTGCCCCCTGCGCAAGACCTTTTTCAAAGCCCTGCTGTAAACCAACACGCTGAGCAGCATCTAAACGCTCTTGCAGCGTTTGATGTTGCTCATTTTTATTTAAAGTGGGAAACCTAAATACTTGACTCATAGTTAGCCTGCGGTCTCTTCTTCAAATAAACGATATTCAATATCACCTTGTTTGCTCATGTCTCTTACTATCGACATAATTTCTTTTCTGGCGGCAATCACTTTGCTCAGTGGTTGCGCGCTTAAACCATCAATTTGTTGTTGGTACACCTGCGCTAAACGTTTAGGTAATGCACCTAAAACACGCGCTAAAAACTCACTGTTTACACCCTTTAACGACATCGTCCATAACTCATCTGGAATGTCATTAAGCAACAAGGTTAATGTCTCGTCTGTTTGCTTAATTAAGCCATCAAAGTCGTACATTTTCTCTTGTATTTCATCAGCTACGTTAGTGTTATGTTTTTTCATTAGTTCGATAATTTGGCTCTTATTACCGTTGTAACGATTCATAATTTCTACCGCTTTATCGACACCATTTACTTGTGCACCTACTTGGCGGCCAACAAATTCAATACACGATTCAAGCGTTAAACGCACATCATCAATAACGTGTTCGCTCACTTCACGAAGGCTGGCAATACGATACAGTAAATCATCATGCTTCGATTCTGGAAACAGTACAATAATAGCTGAGGCTTGCTCTGGGGGTAAAAAGGCCAAAAACAGCGCCTGCATTTGCACATGTTCCTGATCTAAAAAACGTACTATAAGCTCTGGCGGGATCCACTCTAAACGACGTAAATCGTCATTCATTGCACCACCATAAATATCATCAAGCATAGTTTTGGCAAGCTTACGGCCGACAGCTTTATCAAGTGCTCGCTCTAAATACACACGCGACGCGCCATTGACACCACTTTCATTGCGGTAGCAATCAAAAAATTCACTCAAGGTGCCTGCAACATCCTGTTGAGTAACGTTTGAAATTTTAGCCATGCGCTCAGAAATAGCCTGTACTTCACGGCGGCCTAATTTACGAATAACACTGGCGGCATTTTCCTCGCCCATACTTAGCAATAAAATAGCGGCGCGATCTAACGCCGGTAATTGTGAGCCTTTATCAAGCTTTTCTTGATTCAATTTCAACTCCTTGTTCTACCCAATATTTTATTACCGACGTGACACGCTCGGTTTCTTTATTAGCAAGTAACTGCATGTGCGCTATTTGTTCTTCAAAGTCATTGCCTATTTGCGGTAACGACATATTTTGATGTTCGCTTTCGCCTTCTTTGGCGGTTAAGTTTTCTATTTGCGATTTAGCATTAATGGCGTCATCAAGCGGACTGCTTTGTCTTTCTGTTGCAGAGGCTGATTTAACTTCATTATCAGCGGTTGCCATGGCGTTGTTTGCTTCGCTACTTTTACCTTTTATCAAGTGATTAACTAAAGGACGCACACCAAATAAAATCAGTAATAAACTAATTAAAGTACCCACAATATAACGAGCATACTCTTTAAGCTCGGGCATTTGCCACCACTCAAGGCCTTCACCCGGTGCTAAAATCTTTTGCTCTACAAAGGCAAAGCTAGTGATGTTAAATTGGTCGCCGCGTGCGTCGTTAAACCCCGTGGCTTTTTTTACCATTTCACCTAATGAAGCCAGCTTTGCTTCGCTCCAGCCATCAGCTGTTCCAGCTACTTGCTCATTAATAAGTACTGATAAGCTCATGTTTTTAATACGGCCTACTTCAAATTGGGTGTGAGTCACTGAGCGACCATTTTCAAACTGTCGCTTACTCTCACTTCGTTGTGAAGTACGCTCGTTGTTTTCATCTTCAGCTTGTTCATTAGGCACAGGTGGCTCATTAGCTAAAGAGCCAGGAATGCCCGCCGCCAGTTGATCTAAGGTGCTATCTGATTTAATAAACTCTTGGGTTAATACATTTTGTGGATCAACCATTTCGCGTGTTTCTTCTACCACGCTAAAATCAACATCACTAGAAACCTGAATTCTAAAATTACCTTCACCCAAAATTGGCAACAACATTATAGAGGCGCGTTGCTCTATATTGCGCTCAACTTTTTCAATAAAGGCGAGCTTTTTATCGGTTTCTTTGCCTACTGGGGTGGTATCAAATAAGTCGCCGCTGAGTAATTTACCACGCTGATCCACCACCGACACAGAACGAGAATCAAGCCCAGGCACACTGCCAATAATCAGTGCAATAATGGCTTCCACTTGCTCTGGTTTAAGCTCATGCCCTGGCGCTAAATCAACCATCACAGACGCTGCGGTTTTTTGCTCAGTACGACCAACAAACAAGCTACGCTTAGGGACTGCCAAGTGCACGCGCGCATTACGTATGCCTTGCATGTTAATAATGGTGCGTGCCAACTCACCTTCTAAGGCATGCTGGTATTGCATAGATTCGATAAATTGACTGGTGCCCATAGACACTTTGTCGCTAATATTCTCAATACCCTCAGGCATAGAGGCTTTTATTCCTCTAGCCGCAAGCGTGATTCGCGCATCAGCCAGTTTTTCTTGTGGCACTAAAATATTACCGCTGTCGGTATCAATGCGGAACGTGATTTGTTCTTTATCTAAAATTTCTAAAATATTGGCTTTATCATAGCTTTCTTGATTACCGTAAAGCGGTACGTAGTTTTTAGCCGAGGTCCATAAAATAAGGACTATGGTCGCCGCCACTAAGGTGGCTAACAATGCAATAGTTGCAACACTTCTGTCACCTGAGTTGCCGAAGTTTAATTTGTTTGAGAGATTAACCACTCTTTCTTTTAGGTTACTCTCATTTTGCTCAGGTACTTTTGCTAATTCTCCTTTCATATCAGCCTCTACAGTGACATGCGCATGACATCATCAATGCCATTGAGCACTTTATTGCGCATTTCCATCAGCATAGAAAAACTAAGCCCCGCTTTTTGACTAGCGATCATTGCGCCTACCACATCTTCACTTTCACCAGTATCAACGGCTTTAACCATCTCACCGGCGATATTTTGTTGGGCGTTGATAGAGCGAATAACATGCTTAAAATCTTCACTAATATTTACATTTTGATTACTGATAGCAGCCGGCTCTATGCTCTCTGGACCTGCAATTTTTTGCATGTCCATCATTTTGCCCAGCATCATTTGTTGACTTTCAATTGGCGACATTCTTTTTTTCCTTCAAATTATGCAATTGCATCAATATCAATACCGCATTCACGCATAGCGGCAATTTTGTATCTTAATGCTCGGGTAGTTACGCCAAGCGCCTGTGCAGTTTGGGTGCGATGCCCTTTAAATCGACTCAATAAACTGTATATATAATCAAACTCCGCCTGCTTTTTATTCTCTTTTAACTGAGAAGCACAGAAATCGACTGCCGCTGGTGAGCATGCTGGTAAATTTAAATCTTCAACCTGAATTTCAACGCCTCTGGCCATCACTAAAGCTCGTTGGATTACGTTTTCAATTTCTCGTACATTGCCCGGCCAGTTGTAACAAAGCATCACATCTTCGGCTTGCTTGCTAATATGAAACTCAGAGTTGCCGTATTTTTTTATAAAGTGATGAGCCAATGGGATGATGTCATCAACACGATCCCGAAGTGCAGGCCAACTAAGCGGTAATACATCTAGTCGATAAAATAAATCTTCACGAAATGTGCCTTGCTCAACTTGTTCACGCAATACGCGGTTAGAGGCGGCAATAATGCGTATGTCTAAATTTATTTTTTGATGACTGCCGAGTCTTTCAACTTCTCGCTCTTGTAATACTCGCAGTAATTTAGCTTGTAAATCCAATGGCAGCTCAGTAATTTCATCAAGTAAAATAGTGCCGCCATTGGCCAGCTCAAATTTACCTGGCTGAGCATTCACCGCGCCGGTAAACGCGCCTTTATTAAAACCAAATAACATGGCTTCAAGCATATTTTCAGGAATAGCGGCACAGTTAACCGCAATAAATGGCTTATCTCTACGCTCTGAAGCTTTATGAATAAAGTGCGCTAACTTCTCTTTACCTGTTCCCGATTCGCCGGTGATCAACACCCCTGCGGCGGTTTGAGCTGCGCGATTAGCCAAACGAAGTACTTGCTGTGACTTAGTTGAAGCAGCGATTAAATCTTCAAACCCATGCTTCATTGAATCAGTGTTTCTGATTGTTTTTTTAAGCTGTTCTGCAAAGAAAGGTTTTAATAAATAATCAACTGCGCCACCGGCATTAATTGTTTTTGAAGCAATTTCACTTTGTGAAGAATCGACTAACGTCACAATTTGCGAAGTGGGGCATGTCTTACGCAGTAATTTTACTAATTCAACCAGTTCGAGCTGTTGAGTATCTGCATCAACAAACACAAGCTCTGGCTTACTGGTAAGGCAGTGACTAACCGCATCGCTGATGGAGTTTGTATGCAGAAACTTAAAGTTTTCGGCAAATACAACCTGCTGAATTTCAGACGTTGGCTGTTGTTCACTGATCCATAAAAGGTATCTTTGACTCATATTATTCCTTTGCGGTGCAATTAACTTGAGTGTCGGAAAAGACGAACTAAAACACGGCGATTAGACGATGCGCCCTGCTCTGAATTTTTTATAATGGGATAACGTTGACCATGCGCTCTTACTTCTAACATGTCTTTTGGTAAACCAAATTCAATGAGTCTGGCAGCAACGTCATCTGCTCTTTCTTTTGAAAGCAGCCGATTTGATAGCGGCGAGCCCGTATTATCCGTGTGGCCATCAACCAGTACTTTACTTACACGGCTGTCTAAAGAGATGTAACGCACTAAATCTTTTAAAAATTTAAGATCTTTAGCCGTTGTTACTGTGCGCTGCCCACTAGCAAACTGTAATTGATGGTCGCGTGCTTGCTCCCAAGAAAGCGGAGATAAACTAGCTAAACACTGCTGATAATCTGCAACTATTTTATCGCTATGGGTATTAGTAAAGGTAAGGCGAAGTTGTTCATCACCAAAGTTTATAATACTGTCTAACCAACCGCCCTGCTTAATAACGCGAAGTAATGGGGTCATATCTGCAGAAAATTGTATTTCATTGTCTTTAATATCTTTAGACATAAAGTTTAACGGCGTGAGAACTGTATTTGCTGGCTGCCAATCGGCTTTACGAGAGAGAACATGCAAACTTTTTATCGGTTTATCTTGTAAAAGCCAAGTAAATACAAGTTGTTGCTGTTGTGCAGGTACTGATTTCACTTCAAGTAGCGCATAATTATCAAAGCGCTGCTTGAGAGAGCAAGCAAACGGGTTGCTACTGACTGACCAGGTGGAGTTTTCGTAGCTTTGCACCAGATTTTGCTCTGATGCGTGCCCCTGCGGCAACACAAACACAGCACAGGGCAATGCAAATTTAATAAGCTGAGTTAATCTATTCATGTATATTCCGTATAAAGTTAAATAGAACAATTAAGTTTTTTAAATCAATAGCGAAATACAACAAATACAAACACAGTATTAATGAATATCACTAAGTTAATGTAACCCCACGATCGTAGCGATTGCCTTAGACTGGAAGCTTTGCGTCCTATGCTTTCGCATAGTTTGCCGTTTAATTTACTTATGCATTATTTTAAACCAACATAAAAACTAGTAATTATGTACAATAAAAACAGTAGACTATAGCTAAATATCACTAAATGCAAACATTACTCTATAAAATTCATAGTCAATTCATTTTACACTACATTTACAACTATTTATCCTAACGAACCGAGTATATCTACGCGGATAGTATCTGGAATTTCATTATAAGAAAGAACGACTAAGCTGCCTTTAGTAAAAGTTTTAGCATAACGTGCCAGCAGCGGTCTTAGCTGTGGAACCACAATTAATGTTGGTGTTACACCTCTTGATTTCATGTCTTCGACTATCATCGGCATGGTGCGTTGAAATTGCCCCAGTAAATTAGGATCTACCGCAAAACTATCTAGTACTACTTTGCCCGCCTGCATGGCTTGATCAAGTGAGCTTTGTAAAGTGCTTTCTAGCTTTTCATCTAGGCTGTAAGCACTGAGTTCATCACGATTACCCATCACCTGTTTTACCAATACTTTTTGCAGTGCACAGCGTACGTCTGAAACCAGCAAAATCGGATCTTTAGTTACCTCTACGCTGTCTATTAATGTGCCGGCAATAGTGACTATGTCTTTAATACTTATGTGTTCTTTTAGTAGTAAACGAATCACTTTTAGCTGTAAATTAGTCGGTAATGCTTTTTCGAAGGTTTCGGCTAAGCTAGGTGAGATTTCTTTTAGCCGTTCATTTAGCTTTTGTACGTCTTCATAACTAAATAACTCATCTAAATGTTCTTTGATCACTTTGCCGGTATGAGTAGCAATAATGGTGCCTAAATCAACCACAGAGTAACCCATATTTAATGCTTGGGTTTTGCTGTCATCTTTTATCCAAACGGCCTCAAGCCCATAAGCAGGATCAGTGGTTAATTCACCATCTAAGCTGCCGTATACATCACCGGTATTTAACGCGAGTAACTCTTTGGCGTTTACATTAGCACTTGCAACAGGCACACCGGCTAAGTTTACTTTGTATTCTTGTGGATTTAATTTTAGGTTATCTTTTATTCTGATCTCCGGTAATAAAAATCCAAGTTGCTCAGAAAGATTTTTACGCACACCTCTTAAGGTTTTTACCAGCTCTTCCCCTTTGTCTTTATCGGCCAAATAAACCAAGCGAAAGCCAAGCTCAACCGACAACTTATCAACATGAGAAATATCTCCCCATTCTAAGTTAGCCTGTTGCTCACTTAAAATGGTGTCGGTCATTTGTTCGGCTTCAATTAAAGAGTTATCGGGGAGAGAGCGTTGTAATCGCCAAGCAACATAAAATAATGGCGCGGCAAACCCTAAAAAGGCGACAGTGGGCATACCTGGCACAATACCAAGCGTAACCATAATTAATGCAGCAGTAAAAATAACACGCGGAGAGGCAAGTAACTGCTTACCTACTGCTTCACTTACATCGCCTTCATCGTTCATACGCGTAACAATAATTGCCGCAGCAACCGCGAGTAATAACGAAGGAATTTGCGCAACTAAGCCATCACCTATAGTTAACAGCGCAAAACGTTGGAACGCTTCGGCTAAACTTAAACCATGTTGGAAAGCACCTATTGATACACCGCCCAACAGGTTGATCACTAATATAATTAAACCGGCAATGGCATCACCGCGCACAAACTTAGAGGCGCCATCCATAGAGCCATAAAAATCGGCCTCTTGGGCTATAGTACTGCGTCGCTCTTTTGCTTGCTCAGGGCCAATTAATCCGGCATTTAAATCCGCATCAATTGCCATTTGTTTACCGGGCATGGCATCTAGAGTAAAGCGTGCAGCCACCTCAGAAATACGCTCACCGCCTTTGGTAATAACCACAAAGTTAATCACCATTAAAATAACAAACACCACAATACCAACGACGTAGTTACCGCCTATAACCACTTCACCAAAGGCCTGAATAACGCGACCTGCCACATCTGAGCCTTCATGGCCATGCAGTAATACCACACGTGTTGAAGCAATGTTTAGGGTTAAACGCATCAAGGTGGCGACTAGCAAAATAGTCGGAAATACAGAAAAATCGAGCGGTTTTTTAGTCGATACAGCGACTAACAATACAATCACCGACAATACAATGTTGAAGGTAAATAATGCATCTAATAACCATCCTGGTAATGGCAAAATAACCATCGACAAAACAGCTAACAGCAAAATAGGAATAGCGGTATAAGGTTGAGTAAAACTGCGCCAGTTCAAATTATAACTCCAACATCTAAGGTTTCTGTAAGTTTTTAGGGATTGTTAATTCAGGCAATGCGGCGGGTGCTTGTCCTCGCCCTTGCTTGTATGCTTTTAATTGCAATACATAGGTCAGTACATAGGCAACCGCACTGTATAAGCCGTTGGGCACTTCTTGGTCGACCCTAGTCGAAAAGTAAATAGCCCGTGCTAATGCGGGGATCTCTATAATTTCTTTGTTATTCATGCGGGCGACTTCGCGTATTCTCAGCGCCATTTCATCTACGCCTTTAGCGACAACATAAGGGGCTTTAGCCGCTTCTTCACTGTACTTTATTGCCACAGCATAATGAGTAGGATTAGTGACAATCACATCAGCAGTGGGAACACGCTCTTCAATTTTTCTATTCGATTGCTGATATTGTATTTGCCGAATTTTATTTTTTATCTCAGGGCTACCATCTGAAGATTTACGCTCTTCTTTTACTTCTTGGTGGGTCATTTTTATTTTATCAGCAATCTGTTTTTGCTGAAAAGGCACATCAATAACTGCAATAAAAAGCAGTAAAGTTACCGTGATCATTAACGATAAAAATAACAACTCAATGCCTTGGCCTATCGCCACTTTTATATCTAAGTTTTGTAATACCATCAGCTGCATCCACAGCTTAGTTAAAAAGGTATATAAGCAAATCGCCAGTAAGGTTATTTTTAGTATTGATTTAAGTAGCTCTACTAACGACTGTTTACCAAACATTTTGCCTAACCCGGTTAGTGGGTTGAGCTTGCTCATTTTTAGCGCCACGAGTTTTTTTGAAAACACAAACCCACCAGGTAAACACCCAGTGATCCACATTGCGCAAAAGCTTAATAATAAAAACGGCGTGAGAGTCGATAGCATATTCATAATGGCGTCACCCAATGCGATGGGCATCATTTTTTTATTATTAATAATAGAGTGATCCAGCACCATAGTACTGTTCATTAAGTTTACAAATAAGCTGTAAAATAAATTGGCAAACCACAATAACCCAGCAATACTGACCATTAATAAAATAGCGGTATTGAGCTCTTTTGAGCGCGCGACTTGGCCGTCTTCTTTGGCTTTTTTTAGCCGTTTCTCTGTGGGTTGTTCTGTTTTTTCTTGCGAGCTATTTTCAGACATACCGCTACCTCATCGCCTGTGCAAAGGTTGTTAGCACATGATACGTTAGCCTTGAAAACGCACTTCCTGTGTACTCTAAGGTCATAAATACGCAGAAAAACCCCATCAATAGCGACATAGGGAAACCCAATACAAAAATATTTAATGACGGCGCCGCCCTACTTGCTACACCAAAGGTTAAGTTAACCAATAACATGGCGACTATCCCTGGTAGTGACAGCAATAAAGCAGAGGAAAACATCCACGCAAACAACATAATAATCGCCTGAATATCAAACTCATAAATACTGCGACCAATCGGAAAGCTATGAAAGCTCTCTACCATAACCTGCAAAGTTATTAAGTGACCATCTGCGGCAAAAAAAAGTAATGCACACATAATCCAAAATAACTGTCCCAATAATGCCACTTGGTTACCACTGCCGGGGTCCATAACTAGCGCCATTGATAAGCCCATCTGCATGGATAAGATCAGCCCTATCATTGCCATTACTTCAAACAAAATACGCAGCGATAACCCCATCATTACCCCAAAAATAATTTGTTCGAAGGTTAAGATGGCGGCATCTAAAGAAAACAAGTCAATAGCAGGTGCAAGTGGTAACTGCGGAGCAACTAAAAAAGCCAACATCATAGACACTAAAATACGAGAGCGTGGCGTTACCGCCGGATTGTCAAATACCGGCATAGACCATAAAAGTGCAGAAAAGCGTACAAATGGCCACCAAAGCGTGCCCATCCAGCTGACTAAATCAGTAGACGTTAAAGAGAGTAATGAGCTCAACCAAATACCCCAGGTAACATAAATTTGAGCTTATCAAACCAATCAATCATAATTTGTAGCATCCAATGTCCCGCAAATACCACCATTAATAAGGTTAATAACATACGCGGTAAGAACGTTAGGGTTTGCTCTTGAATAGAGGTCGCACCTTGAATAATAGCCACCACAATACCAAGTATTAAACCCGGCACAATTAAGACTAAAATCAGTTTTATGATGGTGTAAACTGCGCTTGAAATAAGCTCTACCGACATTTCTGGGGTCATGGTGACATTCCAAATGTTGCTGCCAGCGTACCTGCTATCATTGACCAGCCATCGGCAAGTACAAATACCATGAGCTTAAACGGTAAGCTAATGATCAGCGGTGATAGCATCATCATACCCATAGACATCAGCACACTACTAACAACTAAATCAATGATTAAAAAAGGAATAAATAACATAAAGCCAATTTGAAAGGCCGTTGTGAGCTCACTTAATACAAACGCAGGCATTAACACTTCAAACGGAATCTCTTGCGCGGTGAGAGTGGTTGGCTCATTGGCTATTAATAACACTTGGCGTAATTCACTTTCGCGAGTTTGTCTGAGCATAAAAGCACGCAAAGGCTTTTCTGCGGTGAGTAAAGCTTCCTCTAATCCTATGGTTTGCTGCTGAAAAGGCGTATACGCGTTTTGATAAATGTCTTGCCAAACTGGTCGCATAATCAACATAGTGAGCATCAGTGAGATGCCAATTAAAATTTTATTCGGCGGGCTTTGTTGTAACCCCATAGCTTGGCGCAAAATCGCCAATACAATGATGATTCTGGTAAACGACGTTAAAACCATCAGTAGCGCAGGCAATAAACTCAATACCGTCATTAATAAGAGTATTTGCAGTTTAACGCTGTAGTCTTGTCCGTCGGCCGTATCTTTTAGAGAAAACAGCGTAAGTTCTTCTGCATTTAGCCAGCTTGGTAAAAACAACATGATTAACAGTAGGCTAACTTTAAAAATTACGCGTTTATTCATTTGTTTACTGATCCTTTGCGGTATCTGTTTGAGCAAATTTCAAACCATACTGCCCTTCAACCATTACCACTTCTGCTTTAGCAAAAAATACCCCATTCACTTTTACATCAAGCGCTTCACCAGCTACTTTGTCTAGCTTAAGCACATCGCCTTCTTTGGCTTGACTAAGCTCGCCTAAGGTAATTTCAGTACTTGCTACTTCAAGAGTGACGAGTAAAGGAACATCTTGAAAAAATGACATATTCCCTTCATTAGTTTTATCAGCAGATTTGTCATCAAATCCATCAAAAGCATCAAGCTCTAAGCCCGCTAAGGCGCTATCAAGGTTCTCGTTCATAATTTAGTTACTCGTTGTATTATTTGATAATTGTGTAATTTGAAATGCTAAGCCAGTCTCTTGCTCAACGACTTGGCCTTTAAATATTTGTTTATGGCCTAGGTTAAATAGCGCTGCTTCGTTAAGTTCAATGGGTAATACACCGCCGGCCACACAAGCTTTTAATTGCTTTAAAGTGACTTTTTTCTTTGCCATTTCAATCTGACCTTGCACCGCAAACTGTGCCCACATATCAGTATTGAGTGTGTTACTATTTGCAGAATCTTGCTCGCTATCAGCTGCGCAAAAAAAGCTAATTGGCAGCCATAAAAACCAACTTATTACTTGGTTTTCTAATATAAACCGCACTTTAAAGGCTAAGTATTGTAATGCTTCAGGTAAGGTATGAGATTTTTGTATCTCACCTAATAACGCTGAGCGTTCTCTAAATAATAAGCCTTGAATGCCCTGCACTTGGCGCTGTAGTAAACGACCACAAATACGGCTTTCTGTTGAGCTTAATTCGTTATTCACCTCGTCAGAGACTTGCTCTGTGCTGTTAACATTATTAAATTGCCCACCTAAGCATAAATCCGCTGTTTTATATGCACTTTGATAATCAAGCGCTAAATAGGCCTCACCTTGAGTAGGCGCAAATAAAGGACAGGCAAGAAATATCCTTGGGGATTCTTTAAACCAACTGTTAATAACCGAATGCGAACAAGGCGAAATTTCGACATCAAAACGGCTGTCGTTAAACAATTGGGCTAGCTCTAACTCCAAAGTTTTACGAATATTAACGTTTATGTGCGCTGCTTTTTGTTGTGCTTGTTCATATGCTCTTTGCTCAAGCGTGAGTGCAAATGGAGTAATATGCTCAGAATTTTTCGCTTTAATTAGCTTTGTTTTAGCGTTTAACGTTTTACTCATACCACTGTTTTTCCTGATTCATTTATATTCAGCTTATGCTCGTCTTTTTGGCTTTTTTCAATTGGGCTTGTAACTGTAAACGATTAACAATATCGCTGCGTAAGCGCTCATTTTTGCTTATCCACTCAACCCCTAAAAACATTAATTTTTCACTCACTGCACGACGATACATCACCTTGCCTGCCAATCGATTAGTTTTATCAAACACCACAATAATTTTATTGGGGATCGTCTTTTCAGCAGGCACTAATAAACCCACACCGCCCACGCTAATATCTTTTGCCACACCATGGCATAGTGAAATATCAATAAAACAACGGCGTAATAACTGCACGCCTACTCCGCCAAGCTGAACTGACTCAGGCTCGTAATTATCTTTGAGGTTTAAGTTCCATCTTTTGTAACTTCGTTTAGTGTCTGGTTGGTTACTCATAATTCTCTTCAAGACGTAGCACGGGTTTGTTAGCCGTTGCCGCACCAGCCGCTTTTTTTATCGGATTGTTAATGTTGCTATCATCAAATAATTGGTTAAATTTATCCTGCGCATCTTTAGTTAAGATCAGCAGTTCAACACGTCTGTTTTCGCTGGCTTTCTTATTTTCTTTATTAATTGGCCGATTTGATGAAAACGCATTTACTTGAAGCACCTGACTTGATGGCATTCCGCCCATAGTCATTACTTTTCTTGCTTGCTGCGCTCTATCGCCAGAAATGTCCCAATTACGAGAGCTGCCATCAACAAATAAGCTGGCATCGCTGTGCCCAGAAATAATAATTTTGTTGTTAATGTCTTTAACTAAGCCGCCAAGGTATAGAAACAGATCTTCAAAAAATGGGGTCATTTGCGACTTTGAGCGTTCAAACATTTGGTGGTGCTTGTCGTCTCTAATGATCACTCTTAGCCCCAGGGGCACTTCTTCAACTAGTAAGTTATTTTTTAGTAACTCTTCTTTACTGAGTTCCTCAATACTTTCCAGTAATAAGCTCAGCTCAGATGAAGCTTCAAATTGGCTATCAATTGCTGAATTTAACTTCTCGCCTTGCCCAGCTTTAGGCTCAACGGTGCCATCGGGCACTTGTAATACTTCACTCATTCCAGGTTTTGGAGAGTCTGGAGGCGTAATTCCCGACTCTAGGTGTTTAATTACTGAAGGAGAACCCCCTAAATCAACGGGGAATGGGCTATTTTGAGGGTCAAAAATAGCGGGGCCACCATCAAAAATTGAGTGAGTTCGCATGTAGTGTGCTATTTCTTCACGCTCTGATTCATTGGTGATCGCCATAATCCACATCACCATAAAAAACGCCATCATCGCCAAAGTAAAATCGGCAAAGGCAACCTTCCAAGCACCACCATGAGGCTTTTCGGTTGCTCTTCTACGAGAGCGTTTGATGACGATTTCTTGATTTTTGTTTTCCATTATTAAGCCGCCTTATTATTGATCCACTCTTCCATGGTGGTGAAGGTCGGTTTAATTTCTTCATTAATTAATTTTCGGCCTGAATCAGTCGCCACAATAGGCACATGCCCTTTAGCATGCGCCACTAACATGGCACGCACACACTCAAACATCGCTACTTGTTTTTTCACATACTGCTCCATCGCTGAGGCAAGCGGTGCAATTAAACAGTAACAAGCAAAAATACCAATAAAAGTACCCACCAACGCCGCGGCTACATGGTAGCCAATTTCACTCAAAGGTCCATCAAGGTGCTGCATAGTAATAATAATGCCGCCAACCGCTGCTAAAATACCAAAACCAGGCATAGCTTCAGCAATATTAGCCAATGAATGAGAAGGCTTAAGGCGCTGCTCTTCAATGGTGTAAATCTCTTGCTCTAACATGGCATCAAAATCATGCGAGTTAATTTTTCCCATACTAAACAAACGCAAGTTATCGCAAATAAAAGTTACTAGCTGAGGGAACTCATACACTTTAGGGTAGGCAAGAAAAATAGAGCTAGTTTCTGGGTTTTCAACATGCTCATCCAACCCCTTTATACCTTTCACTCTGGCTAGATCTAATAAAGAGTAAATAACCAGTAGTAAGTCATGGTAAAGCTCAGACGTATCGGTTCCTTTACCACTAATAAACTGATACTTTAATTGCGATAACATTTCAGTCAGTACATATTTCGAATTACCCACAATTAACGCCCCAAAGCCTGCGCCAAAAATAATTAAAAACTCGTATGGCTGCCACATAGTGGCGATGTTGCCGCCCGCAAACGCAAAACCACCTAATACTGTTGCAAGTACTACTATTAAACCTATAACTCTTTGCATTCTTTATTCCTTAGGTATTAGATTTTTTGAAGCGTTTGTGTCAGCGCTTCAAGTGCTTGTTTATGAAGTTGGCAAACACGTGCCTCGGTTAAATCGAGCGTTAATGCAATCTCTTTCATATTCATTTCGTGCATGTAATATAATTGCAAGAGCAGCTTTTCTCGGGTATTTAGTTTGCTCATCGCCATTTTGAGGGTGGCTGCTGTCTCTTCTTTTTCGTGTGCATGTGCACAGGTAAGCGCTAAGTTAGGATTAGCCTCCAATAGCGCTTCAAGGCTATCAAATGCCTCAGCTTGCTCACTGTAATGCAGCTGAATAAGCTCTTTATGGCTAATCCCTAACGCCTCACACATCTCAGTGTCTGTTGCATCACGACCAAGCTTTTTTTGCAGTGAACGGCTCATATCACGAAGCTGATGAGACTGCTGCCGCAACTGGCGAGGGCGCCAATCGACACGCCTAAATTCATCTAACATAGCACCACGAATACGCTTAAACGCAAATGCAGCAAATTTCTCATCTAAATCCCGGCCATAGCGACGAATAGACGAAAGCAGCGCAATAATGCCTATTTGGTAAATATCATCACTATCGACAATAATGCCCACTTGAGTGCGCATGTGTGCAGCCGCCCGATTAACCAAGTAAGCGTACTGCGATAATAGTTGCGTCTCTTTTTGTGGTGTAAAGGTGACTGGTGGTTCTGTTATTAACTCACCCCACTCTTCTTGCAGCATCATAGCGATGACCTATTGAATGAAGACGTTCGTAACGAGTACGTTATCTAATCGAACTGAAACCGCATTTGCTAAAACCACATTAAACTGCTCGAGTAAATCTTTTTGAATTGCATCGATATCTTTAAAAGCTTCTTTTACTTGGCTGTGGCTCATATTAGCAAACTGTTTTACCAGTACATTTCTCACTAGCGGCTCCATCGCTTCTGTCCCTGTATTGAAAATAGACGGCGAAGTTACAAGTACTAAGTCGAGCACTAAATAACGCGCAACTGACCCTTCTGATACGCTTATAATGAAGCGCTCCATTTGATGATATTCAACCTTTGTTATATCGGCTTGCGGGCCTTCTTCTGATGAGTCACTGCCGTTAAAAAACTGTCCCGCAAAAAATGCAGACGCAATAAGTACAATTACAGTTAGGGCTATTATTATTTTTTTCACTTTTATCTCTCTTAATCCAAGGTAGTTATACTAATAAATCTAACGAGTCTGATTGCAGCTTAGATGCGCGAGTGTTGCTGTCATCATCCTGTACAGGCATCTCAGTGTGATTACTTGCAATGTCGTCATTGTCATTTTGGTGATGAGATTGCTGCTGTTTATCACTCAAATTAACATCAACTGTGGTATTCGAATTTTGCGACAAAGACTGGCGTAACTGCTCTAAAGTTTGCGCGATGGCATCTCTTACCTGCGTATTACTCGTAATTAAACTGACTGAAGTTTTATCCCCTTCGATATTGATAGATATTTCAATACTGCCGAGGTTAGGAGGGTCTAATCTAATTTGCGCCCGCTGTAGCTGCTGCCCTATTTGCAATTTTACCTTATCGCCAAGTACATGTAATAAGCGCTGCCCCCATTCACTAGGTGCCTCTTTTAATTTCTCTTTTTGCCACTCAAAGGTTTCTGGTGCGGTGGCGGCAGATGAGAAAGCACTCACTAATGCTGATTTTTGACTGCTACCTTCACGGCTTTCAGCATTAAATATTTTCGATTGCGGATTTTGTGACAGCGCAGCAAGCTCGAGTTTACTGAGCCCAATACTCGGTTGTGTGGATATTTGCTCACTGGTTAAGCTACTTGACTGCGCTTGTCCATAAGTGTTCGACATTACTGATGGTTGATTTAATCGGTTCAAAAGCGCTTGTGAATACAATGTTTGTGGTGTTTTGGCTAAATCGAGTGTGTTTAATTCTTTATTAACGAGTGTATCCGCTGGCGCTACGTTTATAGCTGCAGCAGGCACAGTTAAAGCATCACTATGCACAGTCGTATTTTGTGCGAGCGCAGTTTTAGCGGGCTCTTGAGCTACAATGCTGACTTCGTGCTGAGTCTCTAAAGTCTTACTCTTTAACTGCTTATCAATAACAAGCTGTACTGGTAGTGTTTCCACTACTACAGTGTCGCTATCAACTACAAGGTTATTATTTTGGTTAAGTATAGTCATAACAGGCGCGTTTTTTTTATTGTTATCGAGGTTATAATTAGCGGTGCTAAAAAAATATGGATTTATTATTTCATCCATTTCTTCAGTGACTTCTTCTTGCGCTAGCTGTTCTGAGCTCTCGCGAGGTTGCTCAACATGCAAATCTTGCTGTTTTGCTTGCTGCTGCTTTGAAGAAAGCGAAAATGGCACAAGCTCGTTCTGTTGTTCTTGCGCATCTGCTGGTGAGCTGCTTTTTAATATGCTTTGCTTATTAGCAACACTGCCAAAGTCAGCCTTTGACACCATTGTACTTGTTTGAATACTCATAACGACTGTCCTTGTTGTACTTTTTTATAAGCCATTAAGCCCTCTTTATCCTCTTGATGGCGCTGCATTTGTACTTTAATGGCCGCTTGCTTTTGGCCCACAAGGTCAATTAAGTCAACATAACGTGCTTTTAAGTTATTTTGTTCAGCTACCATTGAACTAAACCAAGGCATGCTTTGTAACTGTGTGTAAAGTGCAAGTAACTGCTTATCGGCTGCTTTAACTTGATACCAATTACTCTCATGGATAGCATTTTCCATAGCACTAAGTAATTGTTCCATTTTTTGCGCTGCGTATTTTTGAGAGTGTTCCATTGGCAATACTAAATTCATTATAAGTTCACATTTCATTTAGCAAAAAACAAGCCAATATTAAGCTTTTGTTTTTTAACGTTAAATTAAATAAAAGCAGCAAAAAGCGGAAGCGGAACTTCCCCCTAGGAAGGAAGCGATTTGTTGTTAATTGGCAGTAGGATGGTTACTTAGGTAGTAGGATGGTTAAAAAGCAGCTGAATTTAAAATAAAAAAGCCAGCTATGGGTAGCTGGCTTTTAAACGTTTACTGTGTGCCTAAGCCTTGCCACCCTTCTTGCAAGTTGGTCATCACTACACGGGTGGAGTCAATATAGCTCAAGTCATTCTTCATACTGGCTTGTAATAATGCTTGCCCACAATGCTGATAAAGGTTTTGCATGTTTTGCGCTACCTCACCGCCCTTTTCAAGATCCAATGAGGCCTCAAGCCCGCCTAAAATACGCATCAGCTTTTCAATACTTTCTGCTTTTTTATCGTATCTTTTTTGTTTTATGTGGCCAGTGACTTTTTCAAGCTCATCTGAAAAACCATCAAATAACATCAAAACTAATTTATGAATATCGGCACTGGCCGCTTTTGCATCTACTGATGTACTTTTATAGGCTGAAAAGCCATCATTTAAATCTAACATCTATGTTTAGCTCCCAAATTGACCCATTGTAGATTCTAATTGCGCAATAGTCTGTTGCATTTGTGTAAACTGCGACAAGTAACGTTGATACACTTGCTCCATAGACACTTCATGGTTTTTTTGCTGCCTAACAATAATATCCAAGCTTGATTGTAATGTATCTTTTTTATCGCTCATTAAGCCATAGCTTTTTGTGTATGGCTCTACTCGTTCTTCTAATTTAGCCATTAACCCATCTTCACCTGTTAACATTCTAGTTAATTTTTCAGGATCATTGGTCATTGCTGCTTCTAAACGTTCGCTATTAATTTTTAAGCTACCGTTACGATCAAACTCAATTCCAACAGAATAGAGCGTCTTTCCCTCAAAGGTGCCTTGAAAGTCGTTTCGCATTGAGCGAGCAAGCCCACTTGCTAAGCTATCGCGCTTTAAATTATCGTTAGAAGTAATGCCATTGACTAAACTATTAAACTTATCTACAAAACCCTGAATATTAGACTTACTTGCTTCCTGATCTTGTGCAACCCCAACACGAATCGGTGTATCCCCAATATTTTGCGCCTTTGTCAATGTTAATGTTACTCCATCAATAACATACTCAAGCGTGTTCGTTGTAGAGGTAATCGTTAAAGCTGAACTTGCACCAAGCTTAATAATTGAGTCTTGGCCATTAGTTAGCTCTGTTTGGTTAGCTATAGCATTTGTTATATCTGTACCATTAGCATCTAAGCCAGGCATATAATTTAACGATATCTGATTTGCAACACCTGAATCTTCACTCGTCATGACTAAAAATGTTTCACTACCAGAGCGCATTAATGTTGCTTTTACACCACTATTATCTGCATGGCTATTAATGGCATTGGCTAAATCACTGAGTTTAGCATCTGCGTCTAAAGTAGATAAATCAACCGAAAAGGACTCTCCAGCTAAATCAATATTTAATTCGCCATCAGTGCTCAATGCTTTTGTAGGATCGAAACTGAGTGCAACTTGATGCGCTTGTGCTAGCTGCTCAACAAAAATATCATAATTTCCGCTAGCAGCATCACCATTTGCGACTACATTCAATGTTGTTTCATCACTAACGGCAGTACTGTTAGTAAACAAACTCGTTTCTGATTTTAAACTCGCTTTTAAATCACTGTGAAAGCTAGTTATACTGCTTTTTAGCCCATCTAACGCTTTTATTTTGTTAGTGAAATCAGCATTTTTAGTATTTAAAAGCTGATCTTTTGAAGCTCGCTCAATTTGCGTATATTGACTAGCTAGTTGACCAGGATTAATCCCTAATGCAGCACTCATTTTATTCTCCAGGCATTTTAGTTATAAGCAAAAAAATCTAGGTTAAACATTTTTACTTATGACTATAAACAATAATAGCTACATCTTAGATGTAGCTATGCATACTTAATTGATCTATCACTATTAACGAAGTAGTGAACCAATCATTTGTGTTGTACTGTTAGCAGTACTCAATACAGAAATACCTGAGTTCATAAGTAACTGTTGCTTAGTCATGTTAGACGTTTCTGCCGCAAAATCAGCATCCATCAGTGTAGACGCTGCCGCTTGAGTATTTTCTTTCATGTTGGTTACGTTATTCATAGTATGGTCAAGACGATTCATTGACGCACCTAGTGCTGAACGTGCTGTGCCGATATTTTCAACAAGTGTATCCACTTCAGCCATAGCTAACAGGGCATTTGCCTGAGTATCAAGTACACCTAGAGCCGTCTGATCTGCAGCAGCAGTACCAACAGATGCATGCAAACTTGCAATTTCTGTTGCAATACCGACACTTAACGTTTCAGCAGTTGACGAGCCCACTTGAAAAGTTACGCCTGCTGCGGCTTCAAATTTCCCTGTATCAGCGGCAATAACCTCTGCGGTAACACGTTTATCGGCTGCTGTACCATCATTTGCAGTAGCAGCGATTGCGAATAAAGCAGTCCCACCAAAGCTGGTGTTTTGCATAATACTCGCAAGCTCATCACCTAGTGCTACATATTCCGAATTCATAGCTGTAAATTCATCCGCACCATTTGTACCATTGGCAGCTTGTGTTGCTAGCTCTTTCATGCGGTAGGCAATGTTAGTCATTTCATCAAACGCGCCTTCCGCTGTTTGCATCATCGACATTGCATTATTTGAGTTATAAAGCGCTGCTTCTTGGCCACGTACTTGTGCGTTTAAGCGTGATGCGATTTGCAGACCCGCTGCGTCATCTTTTGCAGAGTTAATTTTAAAACCAGACCCTAAACGCTCAAGCGCTGTTGATAAATCGTTGTTGCTACGACCAAGCTGGTTTTGAATTGACATTGAAGCCATATTTGATTGAATTGATAAAGCCATGCTTAATTTCCTTTATGTTTTAAACCTATTTACACACAAAGTATAAATAGAAGTGACTAATCATTAAGAGCGACCATGCCTAAAAAAAACTAAACTTTATTTTGATTTTATTTATTAATACAGCCGAAATAATTACATAGCTACCAAACTAGATGCAGCTTTAAAAAAAGGCTGAGTAACCTTTTTTATTTTTATCCGAGCTCTATCTAAACAAAAACAGCCGCATCAAAGATGCAGCTGTTTTGGTATTTTTTAATCGATTACTCGGTTTATGTAACCTATCGTTAAGCTATTAACGAAGAAGTGAACCAATCATTTGTGTTGTGCTGTTAGCAGTACTAAGTACAGAAATACCTGAGTTCATAAGCAACTGTTGCTTAGTCATATTAGATGTTTCAGCAGCAAAATCAGCATCCATCAGTGTAGAAGCCGCTGCTTGGGTGTTTTCTTTCATGTTGGTTACGTTGTTCATAGTATGTTCAAGGCGGTTCATTGATGCACCTAGTGCTGAGCGCGCAGTACCAATATTTTTAATAAAAGTATCAATACCAGTAATTGCTGCTGATGAATTCGTCGCATCATCTAGGTCACCGATGGTGCCTGCAGTAGCAACACTTGTGTTAATATCCTGTACTGCTGTACTAACATCAACTGAAAGTGTTTCAGCTGTTGATGAACCTACTTGGAACGATACAGCGCCAACATCAAATTTACCTGCAGTAGCATCTAGTAATTTAGTACCACCAAAGCTAGTGTTGTCCATAATACTTTTAAGCTCAGCTTCTAAAGCAACAAACTCAGACTTCATTGCTGTGTACTCATCCGCACCATTTGTACCATTGGCACCTTGGGTCGCTAACTCTTTCATGCGGTAAGCAATGTTAGTCATTTCATCAAACGCACCTTCCGCTGTTTGCAGCATAGACATTGCATTATTTGAATTATAAAGCGCTGCTTCTTGGCCGCGTACTTGTGCGTTTAAGCGTGATGCGATTTGTAGACCCGCTGCGTCATCTTTTGCAGAGTTAATTTTAAAACCAGACCCTAAACGCTCAAGCGCTGTTGATAAATCGTTGTTGCTACGACCAAGCTGGTTTTGAATTGACATTGAAGCCATATTTGATTGAATTGATAAAGCCATGCTTAATTTCCTTTATGTTTTAAACCTATTTACACACAAAGTATAAATAGAAGTGACTAATCATTAAGAGCGACCACATTAAGAAAAAACTAAACTTTATTTTGATTTTATTTATTAATACAGCCGAAATAATTACATAGCTACCAAACTAGATGCAGCTTTTAAAAAGGCTGAGTAACCTTTTTTATTTTTATCCGAGCTCTATCTAAACAAAAAAACAGCCGCATAAAAGATGCAGCTGTTTTGGTATTTTTTAATCGATTACTAGGTTTATATAACCTATCGTTAAGCTATTAACGAAGAAGTGAACCAATCATTTGTGTTGTGCTGTTAGCAGTACTAAGTACAGAAATACCCGAGTTCATAAGTAACTGTTGCTTAGTCATATTAGATGTTTCAGCAGCAAAATCAGCATCCATCAGTGTAGACGCTGCCGCTTGAGTATTTTCTTTCATGTTCGTTACGTTATTCATGGTATGATCAAGACGATTCATTGATGCACCTAGGGCTGAACGAGCTGTACCGATTGTATCAACTAACGTATCTACAAATTCAAGCTGAACCTTTGCATCTGCTTGATTTTCAATTAAACCACCCGCTGAAAGTACACCTGTAGAAGCAGTAGTAGTAATATTATTTATTGACAGTTGAACAGAATCATTAGTACCGTCTAATAAAGTTTTACTTATATCAACGGTTAACTTTTCAGCAGTACTTGAACCAACTTGAAAATCTACAGATGCAGTGAATTTACCTGCAGCACCCGTATCTAGCAACTTGGTACCACCATAAGAAGTATTGCTCATAATACTACCTAGTTCTGCAGCCAAAGCAGTATATTCTGCAGTTTGGGCAGTGTACTCATCAGTACCGTTAGTACCATTTAGCGCTTGTGTAGCTAGCTCTTTCATGCGGTAAGCAATATTGGTCATTTCATCAAACGCGCCTTCCGCTGTTTGCATCATCGACATGGCATTGTTTGAATTATAAAGTGCTGCTTCTTGGCCGCGTACTTGTGCGTTTAAGCGTGATGCGATTTGTAGACCAGCCGCATCATCTTTTGCAGAGTTAATTTTAAAACCAGAACCTAAACGCTCAAGCGCTGTTGATAAATCGTTGTTGCTGCGACCAAGCTGGTTTTGAATTGACATTGAAGCCATATTCGATTGAATTGATAGAGCCATGTTTAGTTTCCTCTTTGAAGTTGTAGTTAAAGTAATTAGTGGAGCTAAATCACTTTCTAATAACTAAGAGCGACCAATTATGAGAAAAGATAAACATTTTTCTAATTATTAAAGTTAGCCCTTAAATTACAGGCGATAATGAAAAAGATGACGTTAAATTTAAATTAACAGACCATTAATTGAGTGAGTATTGCACCATGTTACGAGTTATGTTTGCTTGTGACATAATTGCAGCCACACTATTTACCCCTGGGCTTTGCATGTGCTGTTTAACCCCTAAACTTACAGCAAGCAATTCATCTGTATTGGCTAAGGTACGAGCAGCATCGAGTTGATCTAGCTGGCTTTGCAACTGTTGCTTTTGTGCCTGAATTTTTATTAAGTTGGCCTTTAAATGGCGCTGTGCACTTTGAATTTGTTCGCGGTGCTGTGCAATACTGGCATTTTTGTCTGCTACTTTAGCAAGTTCATTCAGTGGATTATCTAAATCATTAAGCTGCAACGAAATCGGGTTACCCGCCGCAACACGTACACCTTGACCACTCATTACCCAAGGTTCTAAAAGTGGAGCCGCATTATCTTTTTGCGCACTAAAAAGCAGGCGGTTTTCACGGTTGAGCTCAACGTTTATATGATGTGGTGCAAACGCATTTTGAATAGCAGTTAAATTGGTTTTTTCGTCTTGATAGGCAGGTAGTTTTAAACTTAATGATTTACCCGAACGCCCCATTACTAACTGGATATTTTCTTCATGTGGACGCGCGCTAAGCAGGTCTATATTGGCATTAAGCTGTTTGCTAATAGCACGATTTGGGTCGGTTATTTTTAGTTGAGAATCAAGCCCTGAGCCTTTTTTACTTGCGACATTTTGTAATGACGCTATTTGAACTTTAATCTTTTGTTGTTGCATAGGTTGTGGATGAGAGTTAGCTGCCTGAGTGTTTAATTGTTGTGCTAACTTTTCAAGTCCCATATACAAATTTCGTATTGTGCTTTCACTTTGCTCGGCTCTAGCCAAGGCTTGACTAAGCGCCCCACGCTGTGCCCAATCAGTCAGTACTTTAACTTGCTCCTCTCTGGCAACAATTTTGTTTTTCCACAAATTGTTAGCAGAATCTTTTGTTGATGTAACGAGTGCATCCGATTTATTGGTATTAACCAAGTCAATTGCTTGTGCCTTTTCGCTACTTTTAACCAGCATAGTTAGTTCCTGAAAATATTATAATTTTTAAATGTATGAAAACAATGAAAGTTTGCTTACTGTTGAGTAAACCTGCATCGATGACTCATACGCCGCCATTGACTCTTTCATCGAGATAAACGCTTCAGGGTAATCTACAGCACTTAAATCATCCTGTAAATTCACCGTAAACGTAGTGATATCTTGATTACTGGTAGTAATAGAATCAAGCGACGCCATAGTAGAACCAATTGTAGTCACTTGGCTACTAATAGTACCTAAAAAGTCTGCTAATTTATCTATCATCACCCGTGATTGATTGCCAACGCCACCTGCCGGTGGATTATTTACATCAACAAGATAGTCTTGCATGGCATTTAAAAAGCCGGCACCTGGGTCTAAATCATCACCCACAATATTATTTTTTACACTTGAGTCATCAGATACAGCAACTTCTCTGACAATATCGTCACCGGTATAAACGTAATTACCCGTGGCATCGATTTGAAATGGTTGTTCATCCGTTTTGCTGCCCGAAAAGTAATACTTTCCGTCGCTATCTGTTGCATTAAGTAAATCAACAATCGCTGGAAAAGCCACACTCATTTCTTGGCCAAGCGCTTTAATTTCTGCCTCACCCATCGAATCATCAGCTGCGGTAGTAAGTAAACTCTGTAAGGAATATATTTGGTTAACAATACCAGTCAATTGTACTTCTTGTTGACCTAGTGAAAAGTTAACTGCGTCCATATTGGTTTTGTATTGCTCTAGCGATTTAATTTCTGAACCTAAATTCATAATCATCACAGTGCCAAGTGGATCGTCAGACGGCTTAAGAATACGCTTATTGGTTGCTAATTGAGTCGACTTTTCGTTAAAATTTTCAGTATTAATTTGGATGTTTTTTATTGAATTTAAATGAAGCTGATGACTACTTACTCGCATAACATTGCCCCCTAAAACATTTGCAGTAAAGATTTAAACATTTGATCGGCGGTGCTGATCACTTTGGCATTGGCACTATACATTTGCTGAAAATGCATTAAGCTTGCCGCCTCTTCATCAAGGTTTACACCACTAAAGCTATCACGCGCTGCGATGGCATTTTCACTTAAACTCGTAGCGGTAGAGATACTACTTAAATTTTGCTTACTAGTAATTGCCAGTTCACCCACTAATAACGTAAATTTATCGCCTTTTCCTGCCATTGAGGTAACGATATTAGCAATGTTTGAGTTATCACCAGGCCCGGAAGTACTACTGTCTTTAAAACCAAGCTTATCGGAAGTGATAACAGGGTTTATCTCGATCGTCCCTAATGGGTTTAGTGGGTTGTAAGTAAACAATGCTTCACCAGGGTCGTTATTTAAATCAAAACCACTTTGTAATGCACCGTTAATATCATCAGCAAGGTCGGAAACTAAGCTATTTAAGGTTGCAAGAGTTGGTTTTATTACATCATTATCAACGCTTATTAAGCCACCAAATTGACCACCAACGTTTTTATCAAGAGTAAATTTCTGGCCAATAAATTCACTTGTAACTGTTGTGCCACTGACCGAGATTGATGCAGCTTTACTGCCTACTACTAACGGGGCACCACTTGAGGTACTAATATCAATAAAGCCATTATCTCGTTCAACAATAGATACACCAATATGCCCTGATAACTGGTTTACTAAGCGCTCGCGATTGTCTTTTTGCTCTGCGGTTGATTGATTATTCGCTGTTGCTACCCCAATACTGCTGTTGATTTCGGCTATCTGTTTCGTAATCGATGACACACTTAGTGCCACATTGCTCATTTGCGCATTGAGTTTAGTTTCTTGGCCAGCCAGTGCGCCATTAATCTGCGCAAAATCTTGCATAAGCCCTTCAACTGAGGACAAAAACTGCTGTCTAAAAGCCTGTGAGTCTGGCTTGGTCGTCGCTGCATTCAATGCATTGGTTAGGCTTGCAAGGGAGTTATTTAAGTTTAACGAGTCGGTACCAATTATTTGCTCAATAAAGCCTAGGTATGACTGTTTGTTTTCATAAAAATTGGTATCGGAATTAGTACGCCAAATATCGTCATTTAAAAAGGCGTCTACAACCCGATCAACCGATGCCACCTCAACCCCACCTAAATATACATTAGAGGTTTTAAATTGAGCTTGCTGACGCGAGTAACCTTCAACGGCTGCATTCGCCACATTTTGCCCTGACACAGTCAGCGCAATATTAGCCGCATTGAGACCGCTTAACGCGTTATTTAACATAGACATAATTAACTACCTAATCGTATTAGCATTCAATGGCTGAACAAATGCCGACCCCGCATAAATATCATAGCTTTGGGTTGGCTCAACGCTTTCAGCACCTTTATGTTGATCATTAGCGACCAAGCTTTGGCTATTCTTAAATGTATTTTCTATGGGGGCAATTTTCTCATCAAACTGCTTAACAATCGCTTCGGCTAGACCCAGTTGATGAGTTGACGCTAAATGCTGCGCGGTTTGAGCATTATGCATATCTCTAAATTGCGCTTGCTCGTTACTATTAAAAAAACCATTGTCACCGGCCATAGTTTTGGTGGTGCTATCCATACTTTTTAATACCAACTGTAAAAAAATAGCTTCAAACTGCTCTGCTGCCTGTTTAACGCCGGCCTCACTGTTGCCAGTAATGTTTTCAAGATGGGTCGGGTCAATCGCTAATGATTGAGATAATTGGGTTGATGACTCTATTTTCATGGCTATTTCCTTTAAATAACTAATAGCTCGGCTTCTAGAGCCCCAGCATTATCAAGTGCAATTAATATTGACATAAGCTCGGCTGGCGTTGCGCCAAGTGCATTTACCGCTTTTACAATTTCATCTAATGAGGTGCCTTCAGGCCACAACAGCATATTTTTTTGTTGTTGATCTACTGTGATATCACTTGATTGCGTGGTCGTAGTTTGGCCATTTGAAAACGGCCCTGGTTGCGACACTTGCTCTTGCTCACTGATGGTAATGGTTAAATTACCATGGTTAACCGCAGCCTGATTAACTCGCACTGTATTGTTCATTACGACAGTACCGGTGCGACTATTAAATACAATTTTAGGACGCTCAGAGCCTTGCTCTACCGTAATATCTTGTAGCATCGACATAAACGTGTTGCGACTATTGGCATCAATTGGCGCACTAACCACTAAACGCGCCCAGTTTTCAGCAATAGCGACATCAGGCCCAAATACTTTATTAATAGCACGCACAACATTGCGGGCAGTTTGATAATTTGGATCTTTTAAATTAAGAATTACATCGCTTTGACTTTCATATATAGCCGTAACACTGCGTTCAATAATAGCGCCATTAGGAATAAGCCCCGAAGTAGGCACATTAACAGTCACCGAGGAGCCACTTTTACCACTGGCATTAATACCACCCACCACTAAATTACCTTGTGCTAGCGCATACACTTTGCCATCAACTCCCTTTAATGGGGTCAACATTAAGCTGCCACCATGTAAGCTTTTTGCATCGCCTAATGAGTTCACAGTTACATCAATCGCTTGGCCTGGGCTTCCCATAGGCGGCAATGTAGCATGGACAGCAACAGCCGCTATATTTTTTGATTTTGGCAAGCGCTCTTCATCTACAGAGACACCAAATTGCTTTAGCATATTACTTAGCGATTGGCCGGCAAATTTTACTTGGGCTTTATCACCCGACCCCGGCAAGCCCACGACTAAACCGTAACCCACTAGTTGGTTTTCTCGCACACCTAGCACATCAACAATATCTAATAATGGACGTGCTTTGGCGGACACAGTTGCAGGCGCTAACAGGCTAAAAAAGCACACTAGCATTAATAGTAAATATTTCATTAAAACCTCAGTAATCCCTTAGAACGGGTTTAAGAATCGGGTAAATAAAGTGGTAAACCAACCCGGACGATTCGCATCAGCCAATGTGCCTTTGCCGGTATAGCTTATTTGCGCTTCGGCAATACGAAGCGACGAAACACGGTTACTTACATCAATATCGCCAGGGCGAACTAGCCCTTCAATTTCAATATATTCGTCACCTTGGTTAAGCTTAATTTGCTTACGCCCTTTAATAACCAGCGATCCATTAGATAAAACATGATTAACCCGCACAGTAATAGCGCCACTCAGGAAGTTTTGTTGGCTGGCGCTGCTTTCCCCGTCAAACTTGGCACTCGAGCCTATACCTAAATTAAAATCAGCCACGTTGAGTGCACCAGCAACCGGCACAGCAACATCAAAGTCGGTGCTTTTATCTAAACTCGAATCGGCACTTTTACTTGATTGCATGCGCTCGTTAAGCACTACAGTTAAAATATCGCCAACTCGGTAAGCGCGTTTATCTGCATACAAAGAAAACATATAGTTATCTTGAAATAAGCTACCATCTTGCTGATTCAAACCCTGTGCATAGGCATCTTGGCTTATTTCATAGTCTTGAACTGATTTTTGAGTGGTATTTTGTGGACATTTAACTTCCCCATACACCACTTCGCATTCCACCATTTGGGTTTTTGATGGGGTATTGCTGCAACCAGCAACACCTAAAAGCAGCAAAAATAATGTTAACTTATTCATCATAATCATACGTTTTGGTTTATAAAGCGCAGCATTTCATCTGCCGCAGAGACCACTTTAGCGTTCATCTCGTAAGCGCGCTGTACGGCAATCATGCTTACCATTTCATCAACAACGCTCACGTTTGAGCCTTCAATAGTAAATTGTTGCAAGCCACCAAAAGCATCTTCACCGGGGATGCCTTCGACAGGTTCACCCGATGCCGCTGTTTCGCGGTACAAGTTACCACCTAAGCTTTGTAAGCCTGCAGGATTTGCAAAATTAACTGTTAACATTTGACCTAACTCAACCGCTTGCGCATCTTTACCCACTACCGCAGTAACGGTGCCGTCGGTGCCAATACTCACTTTAGTGGTGCCCTCTGGTAGCGCAATATTTTGTGCCAATGGTAAGCCGTTGCTGTTTACCAGTAATGACTCGGAGTTAAGCTGAAACTGACCGTTACGGGTAAATAATAACTCGCCGTCAGGGCTTTCAATTTGAAAAAAGCCTTGCCCTGCAATGGCCACATCTAACTGATTGCTGGTTGTTTCAAAGCTACCCTCGGTAAATTGCTTTTGCGTACCGTTAATACGAACACCGGTTCCCACCTGAATCCCAGATGGCAGCTGATTAAGCTCATCTACTTGCGCGCCAGGCTGTTTTTGTACTTGGTAAAATAAGTCTTCAAATACCGCTCTGTCTTTTTTAAAACCGGCAGTGCTTACGTTCGCTAGGTTATTCGATATTGTTGTCATTCTTAAATCTTGCGCTGCAAGACCGGTTTTACTCACCCATAATGCTGAATTCATGTTTGGCTTCCTATTTACCCACGTCCACTGATGAGCTTATTACCGCTGGTCGCTAATTCGTCAGCAGACTTCATCATTTTTACGTTCATTTCAAATTGGCGACTAATATTCATGGTTTTGATCATTTCAGCCACGGCATTCACATTAGAACCCTCTAAAGCACCCGTTCTTACTGTGATTGTTTCGTCGGCCTCAAGCGGCTGTAAATCGTTAGCTCTGAGTAAGCCATCAGCACCTTTAATTAAATTTGCATCGGTGCTGGCTAATTTAATTTGCGCATCTTCTGCAATTACACCGCCGCCAATGGGGGTTAGGTTGATCATGCCGTTTGAGCCAATTTCAATATCACCAAATTCAGGGAGTTGAATATCGCCACCGTCACCTTGCACGCGGCGACCATTAACAGTAATAAAGCCATCGGCATCAACCACTAAATTACCCGCGCGGGTATAAGCCGGTTCGCCATTGTCATCCATCACCTCTAAATAACCGCCATTGCTCAGTGCTAAATCAAGATTACGGCCAGTATCCATGATTGGCCCTGAAGATAAGTCAGTAGTTACTGGTGTTAGTTGCGCGTGGTAACGAGTACGAAAGCCCTCGCCTTTTACCATCATAGATTGCGCTTGCTCTAAGTCGGCCTTAAAGCCTACGGTGCTAACATTTGCTAAGTTATTTGCAGCAACGCGTAAGGCGGTATTATTAAGTTCAGCACCCGAAACGGCGGTATAAATTAACTTTTCCACGCTCAGCTTCCTTAGGTGTTACTAAATAAAATTTGCATCATTTCATCAGCACTGCTGATGGTTTTAGCATTTGCTTGGTAATTTTGTTGAAATGACATTAAGCCAACCAGCTGTTCACTAATATCAACATTTGAGCCCATAAATGAACCCGACAGTAATTTACCCAGTGAGCCACTTTCTGGCTCGCCATAAAGTGCAGAGCCTGACTCTTCAGTTTGATACCACACGGTATTACTGCCTTGCTCTAAACCATCAACATTCGCAAACGAGGCAAGTACAACCTGACCTTGTAATTTAGATTCACCGTTAGTAAATGTTGCAAATACACGGCCGTCGTCTTCAACTTTTACACCAGAAAACGCCCCTGAGGTATAGCCGTTGGCATCGTTTTCGTTAACACTGAAACTTGAACCAAACTGCGTTGTACCATCGAATTTAAGCGCGATATTTAATGCTGCTGCGCCACTGGTTATTTCTGCATTACCTGGCGTTGAAGTAATAGGCACCTCTAAATCAACCGCCGTTAAGTCGCCTGAAAACGGCACCATTTGGCCATCGGTATCAAAGTTAAGTGTAATGGTACCGGCGTTAATTGAACCACCCGCACCATCATCAATAGCTTGAGTACCTGTCGTCGAACCAAGCGCTGAAAGCTGAGCTTGAGTAAGGGGTTTACCATCTAAGAAAAACATCGCTTGCCATTCGTTGCTACCCGTATGGTTAAAATACTGGGTCATTACATGGCTGTTACCTAAGGAGTCGAATACTTCGGTAGATTGAGAAAAGTTATATTGACTACCATCTTTAGGATCAAATACCGCAGGAGCTGTTGGATAAGCAATCACGTCGCTAGAAGAACTTAAGTTACCGTTAAAGTTAATATTGGTACTGGCTTGTGCTTCTATGTTTGAGGCTTCAATTTTTAAATCGGTTAATACACCTGGTACAATTGTCGGATCACCACCATCAACCTGAGACACGCCAAAACCTTGCAGTTTGCCGCCGTTGGCATTAACAATATTTAAGTCGTTATCTAACTGAAACTGGCCTGCTTGGGTGTAAGCTGTACGGCCGTTTTCTGATATGGCAAAAAAACCTTGGCCATCAATAGCAATATCCAGCGCATTACCGGTGCGCACAATTTCACCACCGGTGACAAAATCTTCTTTAACATTGGCAACTTTAACGCCGCCGCGTTGACTGCCGTTATACACTGCGGCAAATTCTGCGGTGTTATTTTTATAACCAGCAGTACCCGAGTTAGCAATATTATTACTGGTTACTTCTAATCCTGTTTGGGTACTTTTAAGACCACTTAATCCTATATTGAACATAGACATATTATTTATTCCTCTTATTTATGCCACTTGATTAATTTCAGTGATACCAAAATTACCCAAACCATCGACTTGTAATAAAATATCTTCTAACGATTTACCTACAGAAACACGCTCAACCTCACCACTTAGCCAAGTATCAAGCTGCTTTGGTACCTCTGCTGTAGTGGCATACGCTCTCACTGCATACGCACCGGCTTCTTGGTTTTCAAATTCAAAACGCAGCGAACCGACTCCAGAATAAGGCAGTTGTTTTTCTTCAACTAGCTCACCTTCTTGGTTATAAAGTTGCACAGTGACAGAGTCTGCGGCTTCCCCTAAATTAACCATGCCAGAGACACTGCCATCTTGTTCAAGGGCAATACTGCTTGCTTGTACATCAACCGTTTGGCCAACCATATTAGTGGCTTCAAGCACCGCTAAGCTGCTCACATAATCCAAGCCGTCGGCGGTGTTTTGGCGAATGCTTTGTAACGACTCAACATTAGAAAACTCCGCAAGCTGGCTCACATACTGAGTGCCGTCCATAGGTTGTAATGGATTTTGATTACTAATTTGCGCAACAAGTAACTCTAAAAACATGGTCGACATTTCATCTGCTGAGCTATTACCGGCAATATTAGTGGTGCTTTTTGCCCCGTCGGCTGCGCTTGGAACGGCTGAATTAACTTGCATAATATTATTGTCCTAACTTAAGAATGCTTTGCTGCATGCTATTTACACGCCCCATAACTTCAACAGATGTTTGGTAGCTGCGACTTGCAGACATCATATCTGCCATTTCTTCAAGTGCATTCACGTTGGAGTAAAATACATAACCATCGTTGTTAGCAATTGGGTTATTTGGCTCGTAGCGCTGCTCTACCGCACGGTTTGACTCAGTGATCCCTAATACATCAACCGAGGCTGAAATTGATTGGCTGTCTTGTGTTTGTTTGTACAAAGCAGAAAATACTGGTTTAAGTGCCTTGTAAGCGTCGGCTTCTGAACCGGCTGCGGTATCGGCATTGGCTAGGTTAGATGCAATGGTGTCGAGGCGAATAACTTGAGCGCGCATGGCGCTGCCGCTAGCGTCATAAATTGAATTAAAAGACATTATGATTTCCCTGAAATAACTTTATGTAAGCCATTTATTTTCATATTTAAAAAGGTCAAACTGGTTTGAAAATCCATACTGTTGCTGGCAAATTTTGCTTGCTCAATATTTAACTCAACAGTGTTGCCATCACTTGATGGTTGATAAGGAACGCGATATTTAAGTTCATCCGTTTGTACACCAGCAAAATCAACATCTCTGTTTTGCGAAAAACTGGATGAGACACTTTGCATAATTTGACGGTAATCTACATCTCGAGATTTAAACCCAGGCGTGTCAACATTAGCCAAGTTACTGGCAATGACTTCTGCTCTGTCTAACCTTAATTTCATTGAAAAAGGGTGAACACCTAACGCTTTATCAAATAGTTCCATTGTTGCCTCTAATTTTTGTTTCTTGTATGCTTTCGCGCTTCGCATACACTTTCTACCTTGTGTATAACAACCTTTATGCCAACTTTTAAAAGTATATTTTTTCAATGACTTACATAAAAAAAGAGCAAAAAACAGCCCAGCACACGGAAGCTAAACTTCCCCAATGGAAGCGATGGTTTTTCCGCTCACTTTTAACTATTGGACTACTGCCAGCTCATACTATGGCCACCCCCATTAATTTTGATAAAGAAATTCAGCAGTTTTTGCACAGTGAAATTAAGAGCTATTTGCGCTCGGTTAATTCGCAAAGTCAGCGACAAGATATAGAATTATTTATTCCTAAAGGCAGCGAAAATTTAAGCTGTGATGAATTGCAAATCACTCGCTCACAAAGTCACACGCCACCCGCAGGCAGAGTAAGTGTTTCTGTATCTTGCCCATCGCCTGCTTGGCGTTTTAGGGCCAGTGCTAAAGTAAGTGTGTGGATAAACCTAGTAGCTGCCAAACACACTTTAAACCGAGGTAAAGTGCTTAATAAGCAAGACTTAGAATATAAAAGCGTGGATTTAGGTAAGCACCGCCACCAAGGCGAAACCGGTATTGACCAGCTAGTTGGACTTACCGTTAAACGCGAGATTGATAAAGGCACGGTAATCTCCACCCGATACCTAGAAAAGCAGTATTTAATCAATAAAAATGAGCATATTTCACTGCAAATAAATACCGCAACTTTCTCAGCCAATGTTAAAGCCATTGCTCTTGAAGATGGTCAGCTTGGTGAGGTTATTAATGTAAAAAATTTATCATCAAAAAAAGTAGTTCAAGGTAGAGTAATTGCGCAAGGCGTGGCAGAGGCGACATTTTAAAAAATGTCGAAATAAAAGTTAAGTAATGCTTGTACTTGGTCGCTGATATAAACTAAGCAATATAAATTCGATAAACGAATTAGGTAATAAACAATGAATATAAGTGCAATAACAACCACTGCGTTAGAGCAAAGCCAAAAAACAAACCAGCGTTCTTCACTGGATGCAAAACCAGAACAACAACCTGTAGCGACTAAACAAGAGCAAGCAAACTCAGTGAGTGCATTAAGTAAATCAATAGACTCAACATTTCAAGATTTAGCTGCAAAACCAGACGTTGATATGGATAAAGTAGCCATGATGAAAGCGGCAATTGCCAGTGGTGAATTTAAAATTAATATTGATGAAACCGTTAACGCTATGGTTGAACTTCATAAAAAATGAAAACTGTAAAAGAGTATATTGTAAGTCTGCAACAAGACATTATTAAGCTAGACGCATTAATTGAATTACTTGAAACGCAATACGAATTGCTAAGCCAACGTAATGTGCAGCTAGAAACACATAATAAAAAAATGCTCGGCTTTTTAGAAAGCTTAAATGAATCGCACAACCAGCGCGATGGCTTTTTGGTGAGTTTAGGCTTACAAGGTGGCAAAGAAGGTTTAGCACAATTAACCGCGCTTCTACCTGTTGATATAAACACCCTTACTACTAAGCTATTGCATCAGCTTGAGCTAAAAACTAAAACCTGCAAAATAATGAATGAACGCTCAGGGCAATTACTCTCAAGCCAGCGTCGGTTGTTACAGCGTTTAACTGGCGGTGAAAACAAACAAGCTTACCCAGAAATGCCTTTATAAATACGTTACATAAAGGCATTTTCTTGTTTAGTCACTTTGCGCTATATTTTTACTTTACTCCTATTATTAGCTTTTGTGCAACTTTGCGGCTAATTGTATTTATAATAAGCAAATAGCGGCTAACGTCACCTTTATTAGACTAAAGAATGATTGCTGCTGAATCTGCTGATTTTATGACCTTTTCGCTATTCTGCATGACAAGATCACACTGTAAAAACAAAACAATAAACCACTGAATTTAAAGACCTTTTTAATTTAACAAGCCAGTTACAACACATCCCTTTGCTATTTTTGTTAACACTTACAAAGCGTTAAACTGGGCTATGCACGACCTTTTGCCTAATTACAATCTGTAGCAAGCTGTTTTACCCTGCGCACTCAACGTTCATTTGCTTTGTAAAAGCTGTATTTTTATTTTGAGTTAGCAACTAAGTTGCAGGAGAAGTCATGACCACCAAGCCGCTAGATGATAATTCATCTGATGCTATACCAGGAGCGGATACTCAAACCGCGTCCGATAGCTATGAAAATCTTCATAAACCCAGCTCTGATTTTGAAAGCCGCGACGCTTATCTAGAGCACGAACTGCAAATTATGCAGCCAAAACGCTGGCGTCCAAATTTACCGTTTAGAGATTATCGCTTTGAATTTGAAGACACCATTCCAGCAATGGCCGCAACTATAGGTAAAGTTGTGATGGTTGCAGCCATTGCTGCCACGTTTGCAGGCCCTTTGGGGTTGAGTGATGGCTTTGTACTTGAAAACGTACGCTACGAACTTTTAATTGTTTCGTTATTTATTTTACTATTTTCTGGCTTTATTTTACCGACCGCTAACTTAGCGGGTACTCATGGCCCACTCATTCCATTAATTCCTATTGTGGTTGCCGCAGGCGGACACCCTATGGCCTTTGGTTTGCTCATAGGAGCCTTTGGATTGATATTAGCATTTAGTAAAGGCGGCAGTCTCATGGCCAAGCTCACCAGTAAAGGGGTGTGTGGTGGCCTACTCCTCTATTTAGGCTTTGTGGGTACCATTTCTCAGGTTAAAAAGCTGTTTGCATGGGCTGAAGAAATTCAAATGACCCATATTGCCTTTATTGTAATCTTAGCCACAATTTTACTTTATGCTTTACTGGAGCATTACAAAAAACGCTGGTTAGCCGTGCCACTGAGCTGTTTAATTGGTGGTTTTACTGCTTTTGCATTGGGTGCACCGTTTGAGTTTCATACTGCACCGGGCTTACCAAACATGAACCCTATGTACTGGTGGGGCGAAAACACCGGCTGGATGCTTGGCTTACCAACAGCAGAAAGCTTTGTAGTTGTACTTCCTTTTGCAGTTTTAGCAGTTGCTATGTGGTCGCCTGACTTTTTAGGCCATCAAGTATTTCAAAAAATTAGTTACCCAGAGCGTACTGAAAAAGTACAAATGAATATTGACGATACCATGCTTAGCGCATCAACAAGACAAACCTTTGGCTCGCTATTAGGCGGTGCTAACTTTGCATCATCTTGGGGCACTTACATTGTTCCTGCTGCTATTGCAAAACGCCCTATTCCTGCAGGCGCAATTTTAACTGCGTTATTTTGTATTATCGCGGGTGTTTGGGGCTATCCAATGGACTTAGCTATTTGGCAGCCAGTATTGTGTGTTGCATTAATTGTAGGGGTGTTTATTCCACTACTTGAAGCGGGTATGGAAATGACCCGTGAAGGTAAAACCACGCAATCAGCCGCCATTGTGGTGTTTGCATCAAGCCTAGTAAACCCTGCATTTGGTTGGTCACTAACTATGCTACTTGATAACTTGGGCCTTATTGGCTGTAAAGAAAGAAGTGCTGATTTATCGCGAATGAGTCGCTGGGTCATCCCACTTATAATGTTTGTGTTATTAACCGGTGTAATGGCACTGGTAGGTATGCTGCCAGGCATTCCTGCGCTAATGCCAAGCTTTAGACATTAATTCCTTTATTAAACAGCAAAGCGAGCTTTAATAGCTCGCTTTTTTTGTACTTATAAAAAACCAGCACAGTGTACTTGCAATAATCCCCCCTGAAGTAACAGTCCCTGAAATAATTACAAGCCACCCTGCAGAATTTTTATAAAACTCGCCACCAGCTAAAAAACTTTATGAATAAAAAACCATAACCAATTGATATATAAATTAAATTAAAAATTTCACTTTCTGGTATAGGCTTTGCAACTTTATAAGTGAACGTTAAAAATCATTTTATTAGTAACGCTTTTAAAATGAAAAATCATCACTCTTAATAAGGAGCTAATTATGAATAGCGATCGTATCGAAGGAAATTGGAAAGAACTTAAAGGTAAAGCGCAGCAAAAATGGGGCGATCTTACCAACGATGATTTAGATAAAATTGAAGGTAGCCGTACCGAGCTTGTTGGTAAAATTCAGCAAAAATACGGTAAATCCAAAGATGAGGCCGAGCGCGAAGTAAATGACTTTGAGAAAGGTCATTAATATAAAGCGTGTTAACAGCTTTACTTGCTAATAAAAAACCGCCAATTGGCGGTTTTTTTGTTATCTCAAGCTTAACTATTTTGCCAGCGCTAACTTCACTGCTGCTTCGGCATGTATTTTGGTGGTATCGTAAAGTGGAACCTGTGTATGTTGTGGCTTTACCAACAAAGCGATTTCAGTACAACCTAAAATGATGGCCTGCGCGCCTTGTGCAAATAAGCGCTCTATAATACGTATATAATCAGCTCGCGAATCGTCATCAATAACCCCTTGGCATAACTGCGAATAAATAACCTCGTGCACTCGCTTTCGCTCATTAGGCTCAGGTATTAATACCTCAATGTTATGCTTATCGATTAAACGCTCTTTGTAAAAGTTTTGCTCCATTGTAAATTGCGTTCCCAACAACCCTACTCGCGTAATGTTATCGTGCTTTAGTTGCTCGGCGGTGGCATCGGCGATGTGCAAAATAGGAATGGTAATATTACTAGCAATCTCATCGGCCACTTTATGCATAGTGTTGGTACAAATAAGTAAAAAGTCGGCACCACCAACCTCTACAGATTTAGCTGCCTCGGTGAGAATATTGGCTGTTTGTTGCCAGTCGCCCTGATGCTGCAGCGTTTCAATTTCCGCAAAATCAACACTCACCATACAAATTTTGGCACTGTGTAGCCCACCCAACGAGTTTTTAACGCCTTCGTTTAAAGCTTTGTAATAGCTGGTTGTTGACTCCCAACTCATACCACCGAGCATACCAATCGTTTTCATAGCTAGTTCCCACTCTCGATTACAGTTTACGTTTCACAGTAAGTTAAAAATAGCCGCTCTTCACTAGAAACTTAATTAGCCTTATTAACTGCACTGATAACAGCGTCAGACAATAACAACTTTTCATCTTTATATACTTCAAGCCAACCAGGTGGCGATGTATCGCTGCCAATAATAGTAACGTGTAATATGTAACTATAGCGTCCGTTTTTAAACGTATAGTGATGATTGCCGCCACTACCTTCAAAGGTAATATCACCATTGATTAAAACGATATCAGGCTTATCGCTTGGGCTTTTATTAATGCTCCACGACGCATAACGGAAGTTTCCATCGCCTAAATCATCAATGCGAACTCGGTATTTTGCTGTGTCCCAATCAAGTATTGGTTTTTGAAAGGTTTTAATACTTGCATGGAGTGATTGTTTATTTTGAGCGATTAACTTTTCTGCATGTGCTTGCTCAGTGGTATTTTGTGTATTCATAGCAATAACTTTGCCGTCTGTGTCTACCCACATTACGCCGTTATAGAGCATAATGCCGCGCCAGCCCACTTTATCCCAATCGGTATTAATATTAGAGCTGCCAATAATAGTAACAAACTCATCGTCAAACACTTCATCAAAGCGGTTAATAAACTCAGCTTCATTTTTAATATCAGGAAGTGGGTATCGTCTTTTTAGAGGGTAGCGAATATGCGCAGCAATCGCAGTTTTATCATGCGTTTTAAAAGCAGCAATAACAGGTAAAACACTCTCATGATACTTTTGCTCAAGCGCAAATGTATTCGATGTGAAAAGTAGGGACAAGCAAAGCAATATATAATGTAAATACTTCATTTGTAGTCCTTTTATTTAAAGTTATTGAAAATGAATAAATTACAAGTGGGCGTATAGTCCAAGCTTGAAACTCTTAGTCTCCGCTTTGTTCTGTGTTACCACATACTTTAATAGAACACAGGGATTAATTTTTAAACATTACTCAGGTCTAAATTTGACAATATATATCCATTTTGAATTGTATTACCCGGATAAAAAAGGTTAATCTATATCTAATTGAAAAACCACAACTAAATTTGCTCATCATATAAATTTAAAGGACTAAAATGGATAATTATACTGATAGTATTAACTCTACTGAAAAACTACATACACCCAACAAAGATAGCGCAAATGAAATAGGTATAATTAATAATGCACTAGTACTTCAAAAAGCAGCTGTAGCGAAGCAAGTTACTAATTGGGATATTTTCCGAGAAGGAACTAATTTTTTTGTTAATAGTCGTGGGGAAATCACTTTCATAAGTATATTTTTACTGGATGCTCCGCTCAATTTAAGTTTTCTTAAAACTGTTAAGCTGAGCTCATTAAAAAAACTGATCATAGTAAGTAAAGATGTAGCTAGTGTAGATTTTCTATCTCATTTTGATTCTTTAGAAAACGTATTTATCGCTACAAATTGTGAAGTATCTTTGGATGGTTTTGATAAACTAATTAGCATAAAAGAGTTAAATATTAGTTCACCTAAACAGTCAAACTTAACACCACTCGCACGTCTTACTAATTTAAAGAATATAGATATTTGTGTAGACAATGAGTCAGCTCTACTTCCTCTAGCAAGACTTGATAAACTAGAATCATTAGACTTGTCCGGGAGTACAATAAATAGCTTGGAATTGTTTGGTGAAAACTTTAAAAGTTTAGTCAAACTAAACTTGTCGGATTGTAAAATCAATGAGATACCAGAAAGCTTCATAGATCTAAACTTCGACGTTTACTTAAAAAAAGGTATAGATTTTCATTTCCTAGAGTCTAATAAAAATAAATTAGTTAATTTTTACGATAATAATGTGACTATCCCACCCAAAGAGATAGTTAAACAGGGAAACCTCGTAATGAAAAAATACTATCAATCATTACAAGGTGAAACATCAAAATTAAACGAAGCCAAATTAGTTTTAGTTGGGGAGGGTGCTGCTGGTAAGACATCATTAATAAATCGTTTTAATGAAAATAAATTTAACCCTAGAGAAGATAAAACTGATGGTATTTCAATTACTCCTTGGAAAGTAAATGTTGATAAGGAAGATGTAACTCTCCACTGCTGGGATTTTGGTGGGCAAGAGATAATGAGAGCAACTCACCAATTATTTCTGTCTGAAAGAAGTATATACGTTATAGTATTAGATGGTAGAAAAGATGAGAATCCTGAACATTGGCTGAAACAAGTTTTAGCGGTAAGTAAAAGCTCACCAATACTGATTGTTTTGAACAAAAGTGACGAACATTATGATGACAATATAAGAAGGCAACATCTTAAAGAGAAATATTCCAATATTATTGGCTTTTATAAAACCTCATGTAAGTCTGGTGTTGGTATAACTAAATTAAAACATATCATAAAAGCAGAAGTAGCTAAGCTTGAAATGAGAAACTTCGTCTTAGCTAAAAACTGGCTTGCAATAAAAGACGATTTGGAAGAATTAAAAAAAGAGTCTGATCATATTTCTCATCAAGATTTTACCAAAATATGTACAAATCACTCAATTGAAGATCATCAAGTTCAAAATATTTTACTCACCCTTTTAAACGATTTAGGCCACATAATTCATTTTAAAGAATTACATGAATTACAAACTCAGGTACTAAACCCAACTTGGATAACTGAAGGTATATATACCCTTTTAAATTCTGATAAGCTTGCTAAAAATGACGGTGTTATAACAGTCACAGAAGCTGAAAAAATACTTGAAGAAAAGTTAGATTTTTCTAGATACAGGGGTAAGTCTATCTTTCTAATGCAAGTAATGGAGCAATTTGAGCTTTGCTACAGTATTGATGCTAAGCGAAATAACAAGAAATTCTTGGTCCCAGATTTATTACCTACAGAGCTGACTAGAAATCCGACTATAGATAACGGTATTGAGTTTATTTACAAATATAATGATTATATGCCCCCAGAATTAATGGCGCGCTTCATAGTTAAAAGTCATATTCATCAAGTACCTAAAAAATGCTGGAGATTTGGTGTATTGTTGAAGCATAAAGCATTTAAATCTTCTGCTCTAATAACTCAAGATAAAGAAGACCGAATAATAAAAATCAAAGTCGATGGAGCCGAGAGACGTAGCTTTTTAGCTGTATTGCGTAGCTACTTCTCTGAAATACATTCAAGTTACAAAGCTGAAAATATTGGCCTAGAAGAGCTTCTACCACTTAAATGTACAGAAACTAATAAAGAAAGTTATCTTCCTTACGAACGATTAATAAAAATTGAGCAGCGTTTACTAAAAGGTATTGGAAGTGATAGTCAGTACGACCATGTATTAAATATTGATTATTCGGTTGCAAAAATACTGGATGGTATTGAGAAACCTGAAAGTAGACATCAAAGTTATAAAGAATCAGATGAGAGGCTTACTGTGAACATTACGCAAAATCAGACTGCAAACCCTATAATAACAAATACCGCATCCCAACATAACGAACAAAGTGCAACCTTGTCATCAAACATTAGTATAAACATCCAGCTAAAGGATTTTAGTAGTGATATGAAAAGCTGGAGCCAAGACCTATTCGAAGATTTAGCAGATGATGAGGATATAATTTCAAATAATGATACAGCTAAACTCTTAAAACGCTCTCAAAAAGAAATGGAAAGACTGTCTGCACCTCTAAATGAAATTCAGGATATTGAAAATAAAGAGGAAGCATCAAATAAGTCTGATAATTTTTCTAGGGTTAAAAACTTCCTTGAAGACGCATTGAATAAAACAAATAAAACTGGTGAGCTATTAGATAAGACGGGCGAAGGTATAAAGAAACTACAATCTTTAGCAAGCAAATACAATAAAGTTGCGGAGCTATGTGCAATGCCTACAGTACCAAGCTTTTTACTTGGTTAATAATAATTTCATTACGAATAGTGCTAATGCAAAGCTACAAAAAAGCGAGCCTAATTTGACTCGCTTTTTTTAACTGACGACTGATAGCTGACCGCTTACAGCTTCACTTACTCTGGCTCATACCCCAAGTTAGGCGATAACCACCTTTCGGCTTCTGCGAGCGTCATACTCGTTCGCTTGGCATAGTCTTCTACCTGATCCTTTTGTACTGCCGCTACCGCGTAGTATTTCGCTTGTGGGTGTGAGAAGTACCAACCCGACACCGCAGCACCTGGCCACATGGCGTACGAGCTGGTGAGCTGCATACCAATGCGTTTTTCAGTATCGAGTAGTTGCCAAATTTTCTTTTTCTCGGTGTGCTCAGGGCACGCTGGGTAACCAGGCGCTGGGCGAATACCTTGGTAGTTTTCGCGAATGAGTTCATCGTTACCTAGATTTTCATTCGGTGCATAACCCCAATACTCTTTACGCACTTGCTCGTGCAGGTATTCGGCAAAGGCCTCAGCAAGCCTGTCGGCAACCGCTTTTACCATTATTTTATTGTAGTCGTCTTGCTTGGCATCGAACGCGTCAGCAAGATCGTCTTCTTCTAAGCCACCTGTTACCGCAAACGCACCAAAGTAATCTGGCGTACCTTTTGGCGCAATGTAATCGGCTAAACAGTAATTAGCAAAGTCGGTTTTTTCGGTTTGCTGGCGCAAATGGCACGAAGTAGTTAATAGCTCTTTGCGGGTTTCGTCGGTGTAAATTTCTATGTCATCGCCCACGCGGTTAGCTGGGAATAAACCAATTACACCTAGTGGTTGCAAAGTTCCTGATTTTTCAAGGTCGTCGAGCATATCGTTGGCGTCTTTAAATAGGCTTTGTGCTTGTTCACCCACTACTTCATCGGTCATTATGCGCGGATACTTACCGGCGATTGACCAGGTCATAAAGTACGGCGTCCAGTCTATGTATTTGCGTAAAGTCGCGATTGATACATTTTTAAACTCGGTCACGCCCAGCTTTTTCGGCACGGGTGGTGTGTAGTTATCCCAATCGAGCTTTGCAGCATTATCGCGGGCGCGCTGTATGGTAACTGGTTTTGAGCGCGGCTTTTTGCGTGCTTGTTGTTCGCGTACTTTGTCGTACTCGGCGGTGGTTTTAGCTAAAAATTCTGCTTTATGCTCTTTTGATAATAAATTAGACACCACACCCACGGCGCGGCTGGCGTTATTTACATACACCACGCCTTTGTCGTACTGCGGCTCTATTTTTACTGCGGTATGCGCTTTTGAGGTGGTTGCCCCGCCAATCATTAACGGCAGCTCAAAGCCACGACGCTTCATTTCTTTGGCAACATGTACCATTTCATCAAGCGATGGGGTAATTAAGCCCGAAAGGCCTATAATATCGGCTTTTTCGTCAATTGCTGTTTGCAGTATTTTTTCAGCAGGTACCATTACGCCTAAGTCGATTACTTCGTAGTTATTACATTGCAGTACTACGCCTACAATGTTTTTACCTATATCGTGCACGTCACCTTTTACGGTAGCCATAACAATTTTACCGTTGGTCGCGCCCTCTTCTTTTTCGGCTTCAATGAATGGGTCAAGGTAGGCGACCGCGCGTTTCATTACCCGAGCCGATTTAACCACTTGGGGTAAAAACATTTTACCGGCACCAAATAAATCCCCAACCACGTTCATGCCATCCATAAGTGGCCCTTCAATGACGTGAATAGGTTTATCGGCGCCAGCACGGCACTCTTCTGTATCTTCATCTATAAAGGTGGTTATGCCTTTTACTAGAGCATGCTCTAGGCGTTTTTCAACCGACCAAGTGCGCCATTCTAAATCTTCTACGCGCTCAGCTTGCGCCATGCCTGAATATTTAGGTGCAAGTTCAACAAGGCGCTCACCTGCACCTGGGTCGGTGTTAAGAATTACGTCTTCTACGGCTTTGCGAAGTTCTTCGGGGATGTCGTCGTAAACCGCAAGTTGCCCTGCGTTTACTATGCCCATATCCATACCCGCTTTTATCGCATGGTATAAAAATACCGAGTGAATCGCTTCGCGTACCGGGTTATTACCTCTAAACGAAAACGATACGTTTGATACCCCACCCGACACTTTACAATGGGGTAAGTTTTGCTTAATACGGCGGGTGCCTTCAATAAATTCTACGGCGTAGTTGTCGTGCTCTTCTATGCCGGTGGCAACGGCAAATATGTTGGGGTCGAATATAATGTCTTCTGGCGGAAAGCCAATTTCATCGACCAAAATACGGTAGCTGCGCTCACATATTTCAAACTTACGATCGGCGGTATCGGCTTGACCTTCGGTATCAAATGCCATTACAACAGCGGCGGCACCAAAGCGTTTAATAATTTTAGCTTGGCGTTTAAACGGCTCTTCGCCCTCTTTAAGCGATATTGAGTTAACAATAGCCTTGCCTTGAATACACTTTAAGCCTGCTTCTATTACTTCCCATTTAGAGGAGTCGACCATAATAGGCACTTTAGAAATATCAGGCTCTGAGGCAATTAAGTTTAAAAACTTAACCATGGCCGCTTTTGAGTCCAGCATAGCTTCGTCCATGTTGATATCAATAACTTGGGCGCCATTTTCTACTTGTTCGCGGGCCACATTAAGAGCGGTCTCGTAGTCTTCTTCCATGATCAAACGTTTAAACATGGCCGAGCCAGTTACGTTAGTACGCTCGCCGACATTGGTAAATACTGCAATTTGTTGGGTCATTGGCGGCTCCTTAATTTAAGTTACAGGCTTCTAGGCCTGATAAACGCATACGCACTTCAAGCTCTGGTAATTTTCGTGGTGCTGCGCCTTCAAGCCCTTTGGCAAAGGCACGAATGTGCGCAGGCGTAGTGCCGCAGCAACCGCCAACAATATTAATAAAGCCCGATTTACCCCAATCTATGATCTCTTTTGCCATATCGTCTGCTTCTAAGTCGTATTCTCCAAATTCATTGGGTAAGCCCGCATTAGGGTGAACAGAGACAAAGGTTTCGCATACGCGCGATAGCTCTTCAACGTATTGGCGCAGTAAATCTGGCCCAAGAGCGCAATTTAAGCCAATTGAAAGCGGCTTAATATGGCGAATAGAGTTATAAAATGCTTCGGTGGTTTGCCCTGAAAGCGTGCGGCCTGAGGCGTCGGTGATAGTGCCTGATATCATCACTGGTAATGTACGCCCTGCTTGTTCAAACGCTTCTTCTACCGCGAATGAGGCGGCTTTTGCATTAAGCGTGTCGAATATTGTTTCGATTAAAATAATATCTACACCGCCTTTCATTAATGCAAGAGTAGACTCCACATACGCAGTCACTAACTTATCAAAGGTGATATTACGATAGCCCGGGTCGTTTACATCCGGAGATAACGAACAGGTTTTAGATGTTGGCCCTAAAACACCCGCTACATAGCGCGGTTTTTCTGGGGTTTTAGCGCTAAATTCATCACATACAGCACGGGCTAACTTAGCTGACTCTAAATTAACTTCACGGCTTATACTCGCCATGTCGTAATCTTCCATCGAAATGGTGGTCGAGTTAAAGGTGTTGGTTTCGATAATATCGGCACCGGCGGCTAAAAAGCTGCGGTGTATATCAGTAATAATTTCAGGCTTGGTTAGGCTTAATAAATCGTTATTACCTTTAATAAGCACGTGCCAATCTTTAAAACGTTCACCACGGTAGTCTTGCTCTTCAAGCTTATGCGCTTGGATCATGGTTCCCATTGCACCATCTAAAATTAAAATGCGCTGTTTGAGCGCAGCACTCAGCTGTTCATGCTTATTGTTTTGAGGATTATTCGGCATAGTTGTTAGTCCTTACGTCTTGGCTAACTAAGTTAATATCATAGGGTGTGGTTTGGTAAACGTAATAATTTAACCAGTTTGAAAACAGTAAAAACGCGTGGCTTTGCCATGTTTTAGACGGTTGTTTGCTGGCATCGTCATCAGGAAAATAGTTTTCAGGCTTTGGCGCATCGGGGCTTTTTTGTAAATCGCGCTCATATTCGGCTTTCAAACTGTCGGCATCGTATTCGGGGTGGCCGGTAATAAACACTTGGCTGCCCGATTTATTTTTAAGTAAATACGCCCCTACTCGTTCGGAGCCCGCTAATACCACCAGCTCTTCACAGGCGTTTATTTTATTAATATCTATGTGGCCATAGCGTGAGTGGGGTACTAAAAAGGTATCGTCAAAACCGCGGGTAAGTGCACCATGGGCAAAGTAGCATTGGTGGGTAAACACCCCGCAGAGTTTATTGTCTTTTAAATCGCGCTTTAAATTATAACGGTGGTATAAAGCCGCGTGGGCAGCCCAGCACGAAAACAATGTTGAAGTTACATGTTGCTCGGCCCAATCAATAATTACTTTGAGCTCTTCCCAATACGCTACTTCTTCATACTCTAAATGTGCGAGCGGTGCACCGGTAATTAACAGTGCATCGTAGTTGTTGTTTTTTACTTCTGAGAAATAACGATAAAAAGTATCTAAGTGTTGCTCTGAGTTGCTACTACTGCGGTGCGTATCAAGGCGCAATAGCTCAACATTTACTTGCAGCGGAGAGTTAGCCAACAAGCGAATAAACTGTACTTCGGTTTCTACTTTATTAGGCATCAGATTAAGAATAGCCAAACGCATAGGGCGTATTTCTTGGGTTTTTGCACGCGTTTTTGGCATTACAAACACGTTTTCATGACGTAAACGTGCAATAGCTGGCAATTCGTCTTCTACTGTAATTGGCATTCTTAAAGCTCCTGCTCATAAAAACCGAGAGTTAATACGCTCTCATTATGAACAGAATGCCAAAAATATCAACCTCTAGATGTATAGATGTCTAAATGAAATTTATTCACGCGGTTTGTATAAATTGAATATGTACTTTAAAACAGTGCCATTCGTTGACTGTTTCACCTGTGAGCCACTACAATACAGCATTGAAATTTTTATTATTATTTGAAGGCTTCTTCCATGGTTTTACCTGATAAGTTTATATTCTCGATGAGTCGAGTATCTAAGGTTGTGCCACCAAAACGCACTATCTTAAAAGATATTTCGTTGCATTTTTTCCCAGGCGCAAAAATTGGTGTGCTAGGTTTAAATGGTTCTGGTAAATCATCACTACTTCGCATTATGGCGGGTGTTGATGAAGAGTTTGAAGGTGAAGCTCGCCCTCAACCAGGCACTAAAATTGGCTACTTACCGCAAGAGCCTGTTTTGGACGAAAGCAAAACAGTTCGTGAAATTGTTGAAGAAGCTGTAGGTGAAGTAAAACATGCCCTTAACCGCCTTGACGAAGTGTATAACGAATACGCAATGGAAGGCGCTGACTTTGACGCACTGGCTAAAGAGCAAGGTGAATTAGAAGCGGTTATTCAAGCGCACGATGGTCATAATATCGATAACGTATTAGAGCGTGCTGCCGATGCACTTCGTTTACCTGAGTGGGATGCTAAAATTGAGCACCTATCGGGTGGTGAGCGCCGTCGTGTTGCTATTTGTCGTTTGTTACTTGAAAAACCAGACATGCTGATTCTCGATGAACCAACTAACCACTTAGATGCTGAGTCGGTTGCCTGGTTAGAGCGCTTCTTACATGACTACGAAGGCACTGTTGTGGCAGTAACGCATGACCGTTACTTCCTTGATAATGTAGCAGGTTGGATTTTAGAGCTTGACCGTGGTGAAGGTATTCCGTGGGAAGGTAACTACTCTTCTTGGCTTGAGCAAAAAGATGCCCGCTTACAACAAGAGCAAAAATCTGAAAAAGCACGTCAAAAATCAATTGCACAAGAACTTGAGTGGGTGCGTTCAAACCCTAAAGGTCGTCAAGCTAAGTCAAAAGCACGTATGGCGCAGTTTAGCGAGCTACAACAGTCTGATTACCAAAAACGTAACGAAACCAACGAATTGTTTATTCCACCTGGCCCACGTTTAGGTGACCAAGTATTAGAAGTAAACAACTTACGTAAAAGCTTTGGCGACCGCGTTTTAATTGATGACTTAAGCTTTAGCATGCCTAAGGGCGCTATTGTGGGTATTATTGGTGCCAATGGTGCAGGTAAATCAACGCTATTTAAAATGTTAAGCGGTGAAGAACAGCCAGATAGCGGTAATATCAGCATTGGTGAAACAGTAGAACTGGCAACTGTTGATCAGTTCCGTGGCAACATGGACGAAAGCAAAACGGTATTCCAAGAAATCTCTGACGGCCAAGATGTACTAAAAATTGGTAACTTTGAGTTCCCAAGCCGTGCTTACGTTAGCCGTTTTAACTTTAAAGGCAACGATCAGCAAAAGTTTGTTAAAGACTTATCTGGCGGTGAGCGCAACCGCTTACACCTAGCTAAGCTGTTAAAAGCAGGCGGCAACGTGGTGCTTCTGGATGAGCCAACTAATGACTTGGACGTTGAAACATTACGTGCTCTTGAGAATGCTATTTTAGAATTCCCAGGTTGTGTAATGTGTATCTCGCATGACCGTTGGTTCCTTGACCGTATTGCTACACACATTTTAGATTACCGCGACGAAGGCCAAATTAACTTCTTTGATGGTAACTACACTGAATACGAAGAGTGGCTTAAAAAGACTCTTGGCGCAGAAGCTGCACAGCCTAAGCGCATAAAGTATAAAAAAATTGGCTAACAGCCACAGTGAATAAGTTAAAAGCCCTGCATTTAATGCGGGGCTTTTTTATGCGAGCTATTTTTATCTTTAAGCAAATTGGCGTGTTGGGCATTACCAGCTATGCTTATTATAAATAACAGCTTTATAAGATTATTATGCAAAACCGTCGGCAATTTTCTCGTATTATGTTCTCTACTGCAGCGCAATTAGTTATGGCTAGCAGCCAGTATGAATGCACTCTATTAGATATCTCTTTACATGGTGCGCTTATTACTAAAAGCGATACATTTACTGGGAACAAAAATGACGAAGCAGTACTACGTTTTACTTTGCCACAAAGCGATATTGAAATAAAAATGCCGGTGGTTATTCGTCACATAGAAGAAAATCATATTGGTCTTAAATGCCATAGTATTGATATAGACAGTATCACGCATTTAAAGCGTTTAGTTGAGCTAAACCTTGCCGATGAAACATTATTACACCGCGAGCTTGAAACGCTTATTCACCAAACATAAATAGACGCACTGCGTGAAGTTGATTACCATAACCAAAAATAATTAAACGACGCAGATATGAGTTTGAACCCCAATCTACCTTTAGTTTATCATCCTAACTACTCGTTTAGTTTTGATCCCAAGCATCGCTTTGTAATGAGTAAATTTGCTCAGCTACACCAGCATGTTAAAACCCTTGGACTTGCTGGCAGTAATATCACAGAACCACCACATGGTAGTGTAGAAGAGCTAGAAATAGTACATTGTGAAAACTACATTCACGATTTATGGCATAACCGCCTAGATGAAAGAGCCATGCGCCGTATTGGCCTGCCTTGGTCACAAGCACTAATGAACCGCACATTTACCGCCCCGCTAGGAACACTGCAAACCGCGCGTTTAGCGCTTAAAAATGGGCTTGCGTGCCATTTAGCGGGCGGCACTCACCATGCCCACAGTGATTTTGGATCGGGTTTTTGTATGGTTAACGATTTAGCCTTTACCGCACAAACGTTAATTCAAAACCGGGAAGTTACCAACGTACTGATTTTTGATTTAGATGTTCACCAAGGCGATGGCACCGCAGCTATGCTGGCTCATCAACCTTATGCGTTTACCTGTTCAATACACTGTGAAAAAAACTTCCCGTTTAGAAAGTCCCCTAGCGATTTAGATATTGGTTTAACCAATAATATGCAAGATGCTGAATACTTAGGTATTGTTGACGATACGCTGCAATTTTTATTAAACGAGCTTAACCCGGATCTTGTTTTATACGATGCTGGCGTTGATATTTGGCAAGAGGATGGCTTAGGCAAACTGGATATTAGTTGGCAAGGGATAGAAAAGCGCGATCACTTAGTGCTTAAACGCTGCCTTGCAAATAATACTCCTGTTGCCACTGTGATTGGTGGAGGCTATGACAGAGATCATCAGCGCCTAGCAAAGCGCCATGGCATTGTTATAGAGCAAGCGGCTAGTTTTTAATTATATTTTTAACTGACTTGGCGTAATGCCGGTCCAACGCTTAAATGCTCGGCGAAAGTTAGGAATATCATAAAATGCAAGGCGATCAGCCACTCGTTCATTACCTTGCTGGCACACCCCCAGTAAATGCAGAGCTTTAAGTTTATTTTGTTCATCTTGTAATTGCGAATAACTAACACCATGTTGTTTTAACTTACGTTTAAACGTAGCAGAGCTCATGGCAAAATGCTCAGCACTGTTAGCAAGGCTGTTGTTTTTATCACGGTAAATGCGCTGGCACACAGCCTCAACAAAAGACTGTGATACATTCTTATGTAACTCACTTTGCGCTATGCACTGCTGCCACCTAAGCTGACTAGCCTCTGGGTTTGGGCACTTAAGTAGTTGTTTATTAAAGTGCCAACGGGTATAGGGTTGTTCAAACCGTATTCGTAAGCCTAAGTGCTGCTCATATTCTTGAATATGCCGAGGGCGTTTACAAGTAAAGTCAAAATAACAATGTGGATACACATTACAGACTCGTTTTAGTAAGCTCATTAACGCAGCGCTGTATATTTCAAAACAATAATTTTTTAATGACTCGTCCATACCGATACTCGGTTGCAAGTACAGATATAAATCGTCTTTAAATATATGCCTACGGGTAAATAATAAAGGGGCAATAACGGTACTAATTTGTTGTAATTGCTTCAAAGCCATACCTAAACTGGGGCTTAAACGCACACTTTGCACTGCTGGGCTAACGTCATTAACCAATTGATGACCGAGTAAAAAGCCACTATCATTACTCTTCATTAAGGTTTTAAACTGGCTAATTAAAGCCAATAACTGCGATAAACTAAACCGCTGTGATAGATCATATAAATCTTGCTCAAAAATACCCGTACCACGCAGCAATTTATGCAGCGGGATCCCTCGCCCTTGGGCAAGCTCCACCAGCGCAGTGATCATTCCCTCCGCGCTGAGGTATTTATCATCTAGGCTAATATACTGCTGCACCTACAAGCGCCTTTTCTTGTTGTAAGTGTTGATGTAACAGGCTGGTTTGCTGCACTGGATCTTGCGCTAAATCCATTGCCATGGTGGCGGTTAAAATATGCTGAAACTGTGCGCCTTTGCTTTTTGCGACTTTAAACGCACAATGGTTAAGCGCCGCTTTCATTTGCGCTAGTAATTCTTTGGCTTGGCTTTGGCTGGTATTCGGCATAAGCACAATAAAGCAATCGCCAGCATAGCGACAAAGCACATCATTTAACCGGCAATTCATTACTAATAAATCACTAATCTCTCTTAGTAACCTATCACCTTCACTAAAACCAAACTGCGCATTAAACTTTGCAAAATCACGAATATCAATAACACCTAAAGTGCCGCCTTGTTGCTCTGTTTGCTGTTGCTGCATGAGTGAATGTAAGTAGTTAACTCGGTATAACCCTGTTACCGGACAGACTTTTTCATGTTCGCGAAGATGCGCTTCACGACGACGCAATTGACGATTTAGAACAAACTGTTCTTGGTGCCAATAATAAAGCCCAGCGCTGGTAAGCGACATACCAAACGGCGCTGGCAGTGATTCAAACCAGGTGAGCCATAATTGTGAAGGTTGCTTTAACCACTCATCGAGTAAATCGAGCGTGGCTGAGAACATAAACAAACCTAAACCTAACACTAATAAGGTAGTTACTTTGCCTGGCGGGCGTGAAATAAGTAACGCAACTATCCAGCTGAGGGTCATCAACACAATACCGCCCTCACCGACAATATCGAGCCACGCAATTTCTTGCCATTGCTTAAGTTCGCCAAAGTAAGCGCATATTGCTACAGCAATAACTAATAATAAAATGATGGTATTAGTTAATTTTGCATGGCTGGTAAATGGGTTATATCGCATTGTTTAAGTCTTCTAAGATTTACACTATTACGCATGCTAGCGCGGTACTGATTTATTAGGCAGAGTCATTTTGGCTCATTGATATGACATTGAGATTAAAGTTTTTAGGTATTTAACCTAGTAATAACCATTTTTAGTGCGCTGGAGCCGTGTTTAAACAGCTCAAATGTCTGTTTAAAAAGTACTAAGTTGGCGTTTTGTCAGGAATTAACTGTAAAACTGTCACATTAGCGTCATTAACTTTTTTTAGTTTGCTCACCAAACCAAGGACAACCGGAGCAAACCAATGAAACAATTTAAGTTAAATGCTGTTGTAGCGGCATTAGCACTGAGCCAATTTAGTGTTAGCGTGAATGCAGAGGAACAAACATCGCCAAGGGAACCTGAAGTAAAGGTTTCTGAAGAGCTTGTAGTATACGGCGAGATTGGTTATCGCAATCGCTCGCAAGAACTAGCGCCAACGCTTGAATATTCACAAGAATACTTTCAACGTTTTGAACCACTTACCGCCGGTGATGCACTAAAGCGTGTTCCTAGTGTTACTTTTTTATCTGACGTACTGGAATCTGACGGCGCACGTATGCGTGGCTTGAGCCCTGCTTACACAAAAGTACTTATTAATGGCGAAGAAGTTCCGGGTGCCGGTGCTGATCGCTCATTTTTTGTTGACCGTATTCCAGCAGAATTAATTGAGCGTGTAGAAATTATTCGTTCATCTAGTGCCAACCGCTCTGCCGATGCCATAGCAGGCACACTTAATATTGTACTTCGCGATGGCTACAGCTTAGACGGCGGTTATATTCGCGCTGGTGGCTTACGTTACGATGACGGCGAACTAAAAGAAAGCTTTGCGGGCGTTTACGGTACTGAGTTTGCAGGTGGCCGTTTACTCGTAGGTGCCAATTTACAAGGTCGTTATAACCCAAAACAAAAATCAAGCAGACGTTATGGCGATAGCCCTGAAAATAACCCTAATTACGCAACAGACGATTTTGATAACCGTGAAGATCAATCTGATATCCGTGATGGCGATGACACATCATTAAATGCCAGCTTTGAAAAGGTGTTTGATAACGGCGGCAAGTTTGATATTAGCGCTATGTGGGTTGATACCGACCGTACCGAAGATGAGCGCTCTTTTGAATACGACGACCCCACTGCAACCTCAGGCTCTGTCGTTGAGGGTGGTAATTTAATCTCAGATAACGCAAACGTTTCGTTTATTGATCAAACCAACTACAACATTAATTCTGGCTATGAATTACCACTACTTGGCGGTACCAGCAAATTTAAGTTAGGTTATGCTAGCTTTGAAGAATCAGTGTATGAGCAAGAGGTTGAACTTGATACGTCAGAGCTCCCAATGGTGTTTGAGGAAGCTGAAGAAACCGTTGATATCGATGATAAAGAGTGGTCATTACAATGGCAGCACAGCTTACTGGTAGGTGACTCGAAAGAAGTTCAATTTGGTGCTTTTGTACAAGGCAAAGAGCGCGATACCGCCATTTTTGTCGCTGAAGATGAAAGTGAGCAAACACTGACTGGATGGGCTCAATTTAGCGAGACGCCAATGTCATTAGCACAATTTAACAACGAATTTGAACCAGTAGACGGCGGTGTTAATAAACTTGAAGAAGACCGTTTTGATTTATTTGCGCTAATCAAGCACGAAGCGGATGTGTTCTCGTGGGAGATGGGGGTGCGGTGGGAGTCAACTGACTCAAGCATTACCGATACCAATGAAGGCGTTACTGCCGAAAATGATTATGACTTTTTCTTACCGTCGGCTCACTTTCGTTACAGCGTCAGTGATAACGGACGAGTCAGCGCCTCTGTTGCTCGCAGCTTACGTCGCCCTGACTTTGACTACATGACACCCGCCCTACTTGAAGAAGAGCTCGCTGATAATGACTTTTTAGGCAACCCAAGCCTTAAACCTGAATCATCTTGGGGTATCGATTTAGGTTACGAATACCGTTTAGGTAAAAGTGGCGTTGTAGGTGTAAACGTATTTTACCGTGACGTTAGCGACCTTATTGAAATTGCCAGTACCGGTGTTGAAGGCTCAGAAGGCGAAGGCACATTTGTACTGCAACCACAAAATACCGGCGATGGTACGGTTCAAGGTATTGAGTTTGATTTATCAACCCCACTTAGCGCCTTGAACATGCCTAATACAGGTATCTTCTTAAATTACTCTTGGCTCGACAGTGAAGTTGAAGACAGCTTTGGTAAGCGTAAATTTAACGACCAGTCTGATTATGTTTATAACGTTGGCTTTATCCAAGATTTACCAACACTACGCGCATCATTTGGGGCAACGTACCGTAACCAAGGTGATGCATACGGACGCTTTGTGGGTGAAGAAGTAACAACCTCTTACGGTGCTGATTTAGAGTTATTCGTTGAAAAGCGCTGGGATGACATCACTCTACGCCTAGTTGGTTCAAACTTACTGGATGCCAGCAAAGACGAAGTTTTCAATAAGTTTGACTCGCTTGATGATCAAAACAATCGTGCCTTTGATGAGTACGAGCTTGAATCGGAAGAAGCAGGCCCTGTGATTCAAGTAATGCTGCGTTACGCATTCTAATCACACGTATTGTCATTTTAAGCACGTAATGGCAAACCATCGCGTGCTTTTTTGGAGTTAAAACATGTTTAAATTGTCTTTCATAATGGCCGCGATACTGTGCTCATCAGCGCTTAGTGCAAACGAGCCTGTTGTTTATAAAGATGCACTATACCAACAACAAAAAATAGCTAAGTTAACTACGTTGCCTAATAGCCTTAACTTTATGGTTATTGGTGATTGGGGACACAACGGCCACTTTTACCAAAAAGAAGTGGCTCATCAGCTAGAAATCGCCATGTACCAAACCGATGCCGATTTTATCGTCTCGACCGGCGATAACTTTTACCCAAATGGCGTGGCAAGTGTGAACGATCCTCTTTGGCAATCAGCCTTTGAGAACATATACCATGGCCCGCACACATTTGAAGATTGGTATGTTGTTTTAGGTAATCACGATTACTTGGGTAATGCCCAAGCACAAATTGACTACACCGCAAAAAGTCAGCGTTGGCAGTTACCTGCAAGGTACTACAGTAAAACATTTGCGCTTGAAAACAACGAGCAAGTGTTAATGGTTTTTTTAGATACCAATCCAATTCAGCCTGAATATAAAACCCGCGAAAAATACCGCTCAACCCAAGGACAAGACTATAAAACCCAACTTACTTGGCTTGAAACCCAACTTGCTGGCAGTAAAGCAAAATGGAAAATTGTGGTAGGCCATCACCCGCTTTATTCAAGTGGTAAACGCTTTGGCCGCAACCAAGGGCTTCGCGACATTTTAGAACCTATTTTGGAGCGTCATAACGTGCACGCTTATATCGCAGGGCACGAGCACGACTTGCAATACAATCAACCAAAAAATAGCAAGGTGGCTCACTTTGTCTCTGGTGGTGGTAGTGAAGCACGGTTTGTAAAACAACGTGAGTTTACCCGCTACGCAGAAGCAACACCGGGTTTTTTAAGTATCTCTATCAATGGCGAAACTCTCAGTGTAAGCGCGATTAATCACCTTGGTGAAGTACGTTTTAGCACTGAAAAGCACATAGATAAGTAAAGGATAAAATAATGAACTTTAAACTAAATACAATTTCAGCGGTACTATCAAGTGCTGTGCTTGTAACTGCGCTTGGCGGTTGTACAAGTAATGACGATACGCAAAACACGACAGAAATAGCAAAGCCAGCTGTTGAGGCTAAGTTATTTGGCCCACAACAAAACATGCAAGGCTCACAAGCAGCAGCGCTAGGTAATAATCAGTGGCTAATGGCGAGCGAAAGCCAGGGCTTATTACTTGCCGATAACGAGAAAAGCAGTGTGCTGTTAGCCGGTAACTTTGAGTCAATTTCACTAAAACAATTATCAGCGCAGCAATTTTTACTCGCCAGTCTGGATAAGAGCCAAGATAACGTTGCTATTTTTAAGCTTATAAAAAATGGCCAAACTTGGCAGCTAAATGAACTCACTCGTATTAGTCCGCCTCAAGCTCAGCCTGATACAGTGTGTTTATTTAAAAATAGCAATACCGAGACTGTATCAGCGTTTGTGCCAGATGTTCGCGGCCTGATCAGCGAAACGGTTATATATGATTTAGCAACTAACCAAGCTAAAAATATCGCAGTACGTGAATTCTCTGCGGTCACTGAGGCTTCAGGTTGTGCAGTAAATGACGACACAAAAACCCTGTATGTGGGTGAAGCAGAGCTAGGTGTATGGGCTATCAATGCTGATGCAGAATCAGATGCCAATAAGCAACCTGTGGCTTTAGTACAGCCATACGGCGAATTAAAAACTGAAATCGGAGCTTTATCGGTATCACAAGACGGTACTTTATGGCTTAGCGCCACTGACGATAGTATGGTTTATGCTTACCAAGCTCAAACAGACACGCTTAGCCAATGGTCACTGTCAGGTGAGCACACTATTGAGTCTGTTGCAGCGAGCTTTATTAATGACAATCAAGCGCAGCTAGTTTTGATTGATGATGAAACCGGCGCTTACATTCAAGCAAACGTTAACTACGCAGCGCAAACTTCTGTCTCAAATAGCAAAGTTGCTATGACTCACCTTCATGCCAGCGCACAAACCACACCGGTTGCAGCGTTTGGTGATGCAGCAGATGACCCTGCAATTTGGATTAATGAGCAAGATGCTAAAAACAGCTTAATTTTAGGCACAGATAAACGCCGTGGCTTAATGGTTTATGATCTTGCTGGCAACAAAGTACAGTCGCTCAATATAGGGCGTTTAAATAACGTTGATGTGCGCCAACATCAAGGTATAAACAACGAAACCCATACGTGGATCACTGCCAGCAACCGTACACTTAATAGCATTAGCGTATTTACTGTTGATGGAGAAAACAAAGTAAACCATGTAACAGAAATAGCCACTAACTTACCTGAGATTTACGGCATGTGTATGTATTCGTCTGATTCAGGCCATTACGTGTTTGTTAATGATAAATCAGGTTTATTCCAGCAATATAAGCTCATCGGTGAGCAAGATAATCTAAGCGGTGAACTGGTTAGAGAGTTTACCCTACCAAGCCAACCTGAAGGCTGTAGTGCTGATGATAAACTAGGCCAATTATTTGCAGGCGAAGAAGATGCAGGAATTTGGTATATAGGTGCAGAGCCTACCGCTGGTAACAAAGCAGTAAAGCTACAAAGTGTTAATAAGCAACTGGTGGCAGATGTAGAAGGTATGGAAATTTATCATGCTAATGATGCTCGCTATTTAGTGGTATCAAGCCAAGGCGATAATAGCTATGTGCTTTACAACATATCAGATGATAAACAGCCTAATCTAAGCTTTGCAGGTAAGTTTAATGTAATTGCAAACCTAGATAAAGGCATTGATGGCGTAGGTGAAACGGATGGCTTAACCGTTACAGCAACGGCTTTACCAGGTTATCCTGAAGGCATGCTTATAGTGCAAGACGGCTATAACCGCATGCCATTACAACCACAAAACTTTAAGATTATTGACTGGCGCGAAGTGAAAAAAGCAATTAGATAATAGCTAACTCTAAATATACTGATACACACTAAAACTTAAGTGTGTATCACGTTTAAGCCTTACTAAAATTTAACTAAAGATAATTTTTTATAAATGTATACTACACTTTATATCTATAAATTAATTGAGGTTATTATGCGGCTACCTTATTTCGCATCTTTATTTATCAGCATTGTATTTTGTACCAGCTCGCTTGCTAATGCCGAAGAACCACCAGAACTTCCGCCATTAAACCCCAAATATGAAGCAGAGCATGCCATGGTATTGGTTAATAAAGGTTCAAGTGTATACGCCATTAACATTCCAAGCTTTGAGCTTCCTTATGATATGCATGTTATGTACAAGGTAGATGTATCTGATATTCCATTTTTAGATTTAGTACGTGATGCTGAGTTAGTTACCGTAAAATCAAAGCCGTTTAATATTCAACGCTTAATGCGAGGCGAAGAAGTCGCGATTACCGCAGATGTGTATCTTGGAGATTTTAGACAAGGAGGTAGCTTAGTTTACAGTGATAAATTAATAGAGCTTAGCGAGCAGTTATTTACTCGTGAGCTAACTGATTTAAGTCCAGCCTCGAAATGGCAACAGTACGACATGGTTACGCTAAAAAATAACGAGCGCATTTACATTCACCAAATAACTCAGCCACCAAGCTATCATCATATTATGTTTGTTGATTTAAGTGGTGCCTGTTTACAAAAGTTTCGTACCTCAACTGAAGTGCCCTCTGCTGGTGAGCTCAATTATAAGTTTATAAATTGTGGCACATTGAAACCGATGTTTTATGATGCTGAAAGCTTAAGTAAATAAGCTTTATTTGAAAACGTGTTCAGCAATCAATTCAAGCCCAGCTTGCATCGCCAAAGTTGATTGCCCAGCAAATCCTAAACGTACATAACTGTGTTGCTTAGGTATTAAGCTACGTTCTGAGTCTTTAAAGTAAAATTCAGGCTCAACCTGTACATACACACCTTTACTTTGCAGTACTTGCTTTAATTGGTCCACCGGTTTATTTAAATTAACCCACATCGCCATGCCACCGTCGGGTTTTATATATTCAATTGGATAGCCTGATAATTGCAGCTGCGTTAGATAATCACCCATCGCTTCATAGCGCTGCTTATAGAGCTTTGTCATACGCTTTAAATGGCGTTCAAAACCACCTTCTTTCATCCAGTGTGCGACAGCTAATTGCATAATCACATCATTTTTATGGTTCATTAGCTGCTTCCATGCGGTTAATTGTGCGATTACCCCAGGCGCTGCACAGATATAGCCAATCCTTGCTGCTGAAAACATAATTTTTGAAAACGTTGATAGATATATCACAATGCCTGCGGGGTCATCGGCAGCCATGGGTTGCAAAGGCTGGCAACGGTAGTGAAATTCATGGTCGTAGTCATCTTCAATAATCATCACATTATGGGCATAACACAGCTGATAAATTTGTAAGCGCCGGGTGGGTGATAAGGTCACAGTCGTTGGGTATTGATGCAGTGGCGTTAAATACAGAAGTTTAATGGGATAGCGTTCAAGCTGAGTTTTAAAATCATCAACACACAACCCTTCATCATCTTGTTTTATATCTATAAGCTGCGCGCCACATGCTGCAAATGCTTTACGAGCAGGCGGGTAACCTAAGGTTTCGGTTGCAACATAATCGCCTTTATTAATAAAGGCTTTTGATACTAAAAAAAGCGCTTCTTGAGAGCCATTACACATAAGAATATCGGCTGTTTTTAGGTTTCGTGCTTTGTATAAATAATGACTAATTTGCGATTTTAAATTAGGCTCCCCAGCCACACTACCATAATGAAATTGGCTGGTATCTAAATGATTAAACACATGACTTACAGAGCGTTTAAATTCTTTATAGGGAAAGCGTGTTAAATCGGGTAAGCCTCCAGCAAAGTTATAAGCATAGTGATTTAAGTCCATTGTAGGTTCTGACACCGTAAGCGTGGTAGCAAATCGATACGGCTTAGGATCCAATGCTTGAGACTGGGCAGTGTTTATACTGTTTTGAATAGGCAATGTATTGGTAACGCTGTAGCCTGATCGTTCATAGGATTCCAACCATCCTTCTGCGACAAGAAGTTGTAGGGCATTCATTATTGTATGGCGGTTTAATCCGTACGCTTGTGCCATATCGCGTGCAGAGCAGAGTTTGCTGCCAGCGAGAATGTCCCCTTTTATAATCGACTCCCTAAGTGCATCTGCTATTTGCAGGTATTTAGCTTTACTCTGGCTAGTGAGCTTTATATTAAGTGGCTGCATAAACACTTTCCAAACTGGTATAGGTAAAAATTAAATTTTGGTTGTTTTTAACAAACCAATAAAGCGTACATTTGTTATGAATAAATAGCAAAATATGGGGCTTATAATGTTCACAACGCAAATTCATCAAACCAACAAGGTTGCCTTAGAGCCACTTAAACTCAAACATCTCGAGGGTCTATATCAAGCAGGTAAACACCCACAAGTTTGGCAGTGGGTATTAAGTAATTACACACAAACCCAAGTTAAGTTGGAGCAATGGTTTACACATAGCGCGCAGTTTAATCAAAACGAGCAAGTGGTTTTTGCCATTATTGATAAACATTCACAGCAAGTTGTTGGCACAACCCGTTTATTTAGGTTAGACAGTGACAACTTAAGCGCTGAAATTGGCCATACCTTTATTAGCTTCACTGCACAGCGGACATACGTAAATACGCATGCAAAATATTTACTTCTGAGATATGCATTTAATCAACTTAATTTAGTACGGATTAGTTTTAATACCCATGAGCACAATCAACAATCACGCAATGCCATTGCCCGTTTAGGCGCTAAGTTTGAAGGAATAGCCCAAAAAGACCGACGTCTAGAAGATGGTTCATATCGCAACACCGCAAAATTCAGCATTATTGACGAGCAATGGCCAGCTATAAAGTTACGACTTGAGGAGCTATTATAATGTACCCACCCGAGCACTTTATGCAAAAAAATACCGAGCAATTGCATGCGCTTATTAATAATTTTCCATTAGCAACAATTTTTATGCCCTGCTCAAATAGTCAATTAAATAACATTTGTCATGTACCTATGTTATTCAACTCTTTAGAAAATATGTTTATTGCACATGTAGCAAAGCATAATCCACTATCAAAGCTTGATAATAAACAGGTGAATTTACTCTTTAATAGTGACAATTGCTATTTATCACCCTCCTATGCGGATAATCAAACATTGCCTAGCTGGCTTTACGCATCGGTGTTAGTGACTGCAAAAGTACATATTATTAAAGATGAGCTAAAAAAAGATCTCGTAATGCGAACCCTTACTAGTCATTTTGAGAAAACATTTGAGCCTGAGTGGAAAATTGATGAAGTGCCTGAGCAGCATCGCGATACAATGTATCAGCACCTCAGTTTTATAGAGCTTACGCCAATTCACTGGCAAGGTAACTTCAAACTCAGTCAAAATAAATCAGCCGCTATAAGAGGTAAAATAAAACAAAGTCTGGTAGATGCTAATAAGCACTCAATAGCGGCCTTGTTTTAGGAATGAAAAAAGGCTCCTCGCAATGCTCAGAGCCTTTGGTTAACTTTGGGAATTAACTCGGTTCATTGATCAGATAAGATCAGTTTAGCGCCACTAACTGTGGCGCAATTGTTTGATAATCTACCGCCATGGCAATGCTCAAAGCGGTAATATTAATAATTGAAAACGCAAACACTTGGCGTGCCCAACGGGTGGTGTCTATGTTGTAGCGATATCCTCTAAGTGCCATGAGTAACCACCAAAAACTAGTGATACAGGCAACGGCCATAAAGGCAGCACCGGTATAACCACTAATTGGCAATAGCATCACCACTAAAGCATATACGGCAATATAAAGCACAATATGGCGCTTAGCTTTATTAACACCTTGTGCCACGGGCAATACTGGAATATTAGCGGCTTGGTAATCCTTAAAGCGAAAAATAGCAATTGCATATGAGTGCGGCATTTGCCACAAACTAAACATCACCAGCAGTATTAATGCGCCCATATCGAACACACCCGTAACGGCGCAATAGCCAACAACAGGTGGAACTGCGCCCGACAGACTACCAATAAAGGTGCCGTAAACAGAGTTGCGTTTCATGTAGAGGCTGTAAACCCCTACATAGATGACATAGCCAAAGGCGGCAAAAAATACCGCCGCTTGAGTGGTAAAGGCGATTAATAAGCCAAAGCCAATTAGCCCTAATAACACGCCATGGCTTAAAGCGGCTTTTGCAGACATTTCGCCCGTTACAGTCACACGTGAGCGAGTACGCGCCATGGCAACATCAATGTCTCTATCAATAACATTGTTTATGGCACATCCCGATGCAACAACAAGCGATAAACCAACCAAGGTAACCAACATTAACCATGGGTCTATATCACCGCGGGCGGCGAGTAAAAAACCACCGGCAACGCTGATCAAATTCCCCATAATAATACCTGGCTTAGTAACAGCTAAATAACGACGAAACATCTGAAAC